>NZ_JBSFTC010000463.1:0-6352 GCF_053590415.1 Nonomuraea sp. NPDC003201 | reverse complement strand
GTTATTGACCGAGCTTGTCGAGGTCATCAATAAGCACAGCACCTTGGTCATGAGACCGACGAAGGAGGGCTCATGACCAAGCTGACGCAGGCGCAGCGGGCGCTGCTCACCCAGCGGCTGCGCAGGCGCGGCGGATCGCGGCCGGTCATCCCCGCGCTGCCCGCCGACCGGCCCCCGCCCCTGTCGTACGCGCAGGAGCGGCTGTGGTTCATGGAGCAGTACGCCCCCGGGAGCGCCACCTACACGATCCCGCTGGTGCGACGGGTACGCGGGCCGCTCCGGGCCGACGCCCTGGCGGCGGCGCTGCGCAGGGTCTGCGAACGCCACCAGCCGCTGCGCACCCGCTTCCCCGCCGGCGCGGACGGGCAGCCGGACGTGCTGGTGTCGGACGAGACCGAGGTCCCGCTGACCGTCGCCGCGGCCGGGTCGGCGGAGGCGGCCAGGGAGCTGGTGGGGCCGTTCCTGATGGAGCCGTTCGACCTGGTGACGGGCCCGGTCATGAGAGCCCTGCTGGTACGGCTGGCGCCCGACGACCACGTGCTGGCGCTGGCCGTGCACCACATCGCGGCCGACGGCTGGTCGGCGAACCTCCTGCTGCGCGAGATCCTGGCGTTCTGCACCGGCGGGACCGCGCCCGAGCTGCCGATCACGTACGGGGACTTCGCCGCCTGGCAGCGCGAACGCGCGGACGGCGACGTCGGCTACTGGCGCGACCGGCTGGCCGGGCTGGAGCCCCTGGAGCTGCCGGCCGACGCGCCGCGGCCGCCCGAGCTGACCCACGACGGGGCTGCGCACCACTTCGCGATCTCCCCCGAGCTGGCCGAGCGGCTGGACCGGCTGGGCGGGGAGCATCGCGCGACGCCGTACATGGTGCTGCTGGCGGCCTTCGCGGTGCTGCTCGGGTGGTACGCGGGGCAGGACGACGTGGCGATCGGCTCGCCGGTGGCCGGGCGGGCGCTCCCCGAGCTGGACAACCTGATCGGGTGCTTCGTCAACCTGCTGGCGATGCGGGTGGACCTGTCCGGAAATCCGTCGTTCGCGGAGCTGCTGGACCGCGTGCGGGAGCTGGCCACGGACGCGTACTCGCACCAGGAGGTGCCGTTCGAGCGGCTGGTGTCGGAGCTGAACGTGGCGCGGGAGCCGTCCAGGTCGCCGGTGTTCCAGGTCATCCTCGCCATGCAGAACTACGGCGGCGAGCCGCAGCCGGGGCCGCTGACGCTGGAGGGGTTCGAGCCGGGGGTGTGGGCGACCCGGTTCGACCTGGAGCTCTACACCGGGGGCGGCGGGTCGTTCCTGTTCGTCTACAACACCGCGCTGTTCTCCGCCGAGCGGATCGAGCGCATGGCCGGGCATCTGGTCACGCTGCTGGAGGGGGTGGCCGCCGATCCGGCGGCGCCGGTGTCGGAGCTGGAGCTGCTGACGCCGCGGGAGCTGGAGGAACGGCGGCGCTGGAACGACACCGCCGTCAACCTCGGCCCGCCGGACCTGCTGCACGAGCCGGTCATGGCCGGCGCGGAGAGCGGGGCCGTGGCGGTGCGGCATCCCGGGGGCGAGATCACGTACGGGGAGCTGCGCCGCCGGGTGCGGGCGCTGGCCGCCGAGCTCAGGACCGCCGGGGCCGGGCCGGGCCGGTTGGTGGCCGTCGTGATGGAGCGGGGCTGGGAGCAGGTCGTCGCGGTGCTGGCGATCAACGCGGCCGGGGCGGCGTACCTGCCGATCGACGCCGACCTGCCCGACCAGCGGCGCTTCGAGCTGATCGAGCGCGGCGGATGCGCGATCGCCGTCACCCAGCCCTGGCTGGACCTGTCCTGGCCGGACGGGGTGACCCGGCTCGCGGTGCTCCCGGACGCGGACGCCCCGCCCTTCGACTGCCCCGCCTCCCCCGCCGACCTCGCGTACGTGATCTTCACCTCCGGCTCCACCGGCGCCCCCAAGGGGGTGATGATCGAGCACCAGGCCGCCCTGAACACCGTCCGCGACCTCAACCAGCGCTTCCGCGTCGGCCCCGCCGACCGCTTCCTCGCGCTCTCGGCCCTGAGCTTCGACCTGTCCGTGTACGACGTCTACGGCGCGGCGGCCGTCGGCGCGACCCTGGTCATGGGCGACCCGGCCGACGACAAGGACCCCGCCGCCTGGGCCCGCCTCGTGGAGCGGGAACGCGTCACCGTCTGGAACTCCGTGCCCGCCCTCATGGAGCTCCTGGTGGACCACGCCGAGCACGAGGGCACCGACCTTCGCTCCCTGCGCCTGGTCCTGCTGTCGGGCGACTGGATCCCGCTGACGCTCCCCGACCGCATCCGCGCCCTCGCCCCGG
Source organism: Nonomuraea sp. NPDC003201 (assembly GCF_053590415.1). Taxonomy (NCBI): domain Bacteria; kingdom Bacillati; phylum Actinomycetota; class Actinomycetes; order Streptosporangiales; family Streptosporangiaceae; genus Nonomuraea; species Nonomuraea sp. NPDC003201. Next base: position 4,038 of record NZ_JBSFTC010000463.1, on the reverse strand, counting down.
ACGCCGAGGTCATCAGTCTGGGCGGCGCCACCGAGGGGTCGATCTGGTCCATCTCGTACCCGATCGGCCGGGTGAACCCGTCCTGGACCTCCATCCCGTACGGCCGCCCCCTCGCCAACCAGACGTTCCACATCCTCGGCCCCGGGCTGCGGGACACCCCCGTCGGCGTGCCCGGCGACCTGTACATCGGCGGCGCGGGCGTGGCCACCGGCTACTGGCGCGACCCCGAGCGGACGGCCGCCTCCTTCCGCACCCACCCCCTCACCGGCGAGCGCCTCTACCGCACGGGCGACCTCGGCCGGTACGCCGCCGACGGCGTCATCGAGTTCCTCGGCCGGGCCGACGCGCAGGTCAAGATCCGCGGCTACCGGATCGAACTCGGCGAGATCGAGACCCATCTCGCCCGCCACCCCGACGTGACCGAGTGCGTGGTCACGACCGACGGGCAGGGCACGGGAGCGCAGCTCGTCGCGTACGTGGTCACGCCGCATCCGGACCCGGTGCGCCTGCGCGCCCACCTCGCCGAGACGCTGCCCGCGTACATGATCCCCGCCCGTTTCGTCGCCCTCCCGAGCCTCCCCCTCACGGCCAACGGCAAGGTGGACCGCCGCCGCCTGCCCGCTCCCTCGGCCGCTCCGGCCGGAACGCGCACCGCGCCGGAGACGGACACCGAGCGCCTGGTGAGCGCCGTCTGGGCGGAGGTGCTCGACGGGGCGGACTTCGGCATCGACGACGACTTCTTCGACGTCGGCGGGCACTCGCTGATGGCCATTAAGGTCGTGGCGCGCCTGCGCAGGCGGCTCCCGTCGCCGGTCGCGGTGGTGGACCTGTTCAAGCATCCGACGGTGCGCGAGCTGGCCGCGTTCGCCGACGGCGGCGCCGCCGGGCCGCGCGGGCTGCTGCACGAGCTGACGCCGCGCCGCGTCCATGCCGAGCTCACGTACGTGTGCGTCCCGTACGGCGGGGGCGCCGCGGTGGCCTACCAGCCGCTGGCCGACGCGCTGCCCGCCACGCACGCGCTGTGGGCGGTCGCGATCCCCGGGCACGACGTGGGGCTGGACGAGGACCGGCTGCCCCTGGAGGAGGTGGCCGACCGCTGCGTGCGGGAGATCCTGGAGAAGGTACGGGGGCCGCTCGCGCTGTACGGGCACTGCGGGGTCGGGTCGGCGCTGACGGTCGCGATCGCGCGGCGGCTGGAGGCGGCCGGGCGGCGGCTCGAAGCGGTCTACATCGGGGCGATCTTCCCGTTCGCCCGGCCGGGGAACCGGGTGCTGGCGGCGCTGTCCCGGCTGGCGCGGCGGGAGTACCTGCGCAGCGACCGCAGCTACGCCAACTGGCTGACCTCGATGGGGCTCGACATGAGCGAGCTCGATGCGGGGCAGGCGCGGCACATCATCAGGAACATGCGCGAGGACACGGAGGCGGCGGAGGAGTATTTCACCGGGCTGTTCGAGAGCGCGGTGGAGCCGTTGCGGGCGCCGGTGATCAGTGTGGCGGGCGAGCGGGATCCGGCTACCGAGTACTTCGAGGAGCGGTATCGCGAGTGGCACTTCCTGAGTCCGACGGCCGCGGTGGTGGAGCTGGATGAGGCCGGACACTTTTTCCTGAAATATCGGGCGCAGGAGCTGGCCGAGATCGTGACCCGCACCCACCTCGCTCTGGACACGGGCGAGCCGGCCTCGGGCCCGAACTGGCGCCTGCACGACACCTCCCGTCTCACCCCGCCGTCCCCCGCCACAGCCCCATCCGCTCCGCCAGCGGCAGCTCCGGCGGCAACCCCCTCCGCTCGCCCGGTCCCCGCCACTCCCCCGGCTCCGGCCCCGTCCGCGCGCCCGGTCCCCGCCGCTCCCCTGGCTCCGGCCACATCCGCTCGGCCAGCCCCCGCCGCCGCCCCGGCCCCGGCTCGGGTCCCGCTCGCGGGGCCGCAGCCCAGCATGCGGCGGTTCCTGGTCGTGGCCGGGGGCCAGCTGGTGTCGATCATGGGCTCGGCGCTGACCGAGTTCGCCATTCCCCTCTGGATCTACCTCACCACCGGCTCCCTGGCCCAGTTCGCCCTGCTCGCCGTCCTCGGCCTGGTGCCGGGCATGGTGGTGGCCCCGCTGGCGGGCGCCATCGTGGACCGGAGCGACCGCCGTACCGTGATGCTCGGCGGCGACTTCGCCGCCTTCGGGACGCAGCTCCTGCTCGGCGTGCTGCTGTGGACGGGCAACCTGCAGACCTGGCACATCTACCCGCTGCTCGCGCTGCTGTCGGTGGCGCTCACGTTCCAGCGCCTCGCCTACAGCTCGGCGGTGCCGCAGCTCGTGCCCAAGCGGCACCTCGGCCACGCGAACGGCATCGTGCAGATGGCCGGGGGGATGACGCAGCTCATCGTGCCGCTGGCGGCCGCCGGGCTGATGGCGGTCGTCGGGCTCGGGGGCATCCTGGTCCTGGACGTGGTCAGCTATGTGTTCGCGATCTCCGTGACGCTGCTGGTGCGCTTCCCCAGGACGATGGCCTGGCGGCGCAAGGAGCCGGTCATGACGGAGCTGGTGGCCGGGTTCCGGTATTCGTGGGGGCAGCTCGGGTTCCGGCGGATGCTGCTGTTCTTCGCGGTCCTGAACGTGTTCCTGTCGCCGCTCTTCCTGATGATCTCGCCGCTGGTGCTGTCGTTCGCGGGGCTGCAGGACGTGGGGCGGATCTCGTTCCTGTCGGGGCTCGGGGTGCTGCTCGGCGGCCTGGCCATGACGGTGTGGGGCGGGCCCGGTCACGGGCGGATGCGGGCGGTGCTCTGGTGCACGCTCGCGCTGGCCGCGTTCTGCCTGGTCACGGGCTTGCGGGCTGATCTGGTGACGATCGGGGTCGGGGCGTTCGGGATGTCGTTGTGGGTGACGCTGCTCAACGGGGTCTACGCCACGATCGTGCAGGTGAAGGTGCCGCAGCGCTTCCACGGGCGGGTGTTCGCGCTGAACACGCTGATCGCCTGGTCGACGCTGCCGCTGGGGTTCGGGCTCGTGGCGCCGTACGGGGCGGCGGTGTTCGACCCGCTGCTCGCCCCGGACGGGCCGCTCGCCTCGACCGTCGGCGCGCTGATCGGGACGGGGGCGGGGCGGGGTGTGGGGTTGATGTACGTCCTGTTCGCGGTCGCGATGGCGGTGCTGGCGGTCGTGGCGCTCCGGTCCCGGCTGCCGTCCCTGGTGGACGATGCCGCCGACGCCGCCCCCGACGACCTGGTCGGCCTACAGTCCCTCGAAGGACGCCGCCTCTAGCGCTTCCTTGAGCGCCTGGAGGAACAGGACGGCGTCCCTGCCGTTGACCAGCCGATGGTCGTAGGCCAGCCCGATCACCGCGACCGTGCGCTCGCCCTCCCGCTGTGGCGAGGTGAGCGCGAGGGCGCACGCCTGGCCCGGGAAGACGATGGGGATGGCCATGACGATGTCGCGGTCGTGGTGCAGGGTGACGACGATGTTGCCGCCGTCGAAGTGCTCCTGCCTGAACCCGCCGCGCTGGGCCAGCCGCCGGAACCCGGCCAGTTCCCCGGCGATCTCCTCGATCCCCTTGCCGTGCGCGTCCCGGATGACCGGCACGTACAGGCCGGTGCCGAGATCGATCGTGACACCCACGTTGGGGGCGTCGGGGACGGCGGCCGTGCCCTCGTCCATGAGGGTGGCGAAGCACAGCGGGAAGTCCTGGTGCAGGCGGGCGACGGCGGCGATGAGGAGGTCGGGCAGGCCGACGAGCTTGCGCAGGCGCTTGGTGAGGTCGCGGGCGGTTGTGGTGGCCTTGCCGACGTCCACTTTTATGGCGGTGTAGGCGGCGGGGATCGTCTGATGCGAAAGGCTCACCGTCCTCCCGACGGCCTGCTGATTCCCGCTCAACTCCCCCACACACCCCCCGACCGGCGCGGCTCCAGGTGACGCGGCGGCGGCCGACGTAGCGGAAGCGGGCGCGACCGTGGACGCGACGGCAGGCGGAACTACGGTGGGCGGCGCCTCACAGGCACCGGGCGACACCGCGGAGGCGGGCGCAACCGTGGGCGCAACGGCGGGCGGGGCGGCG
>NZ_JBSFTC010000462.1:0-6391 GCF_053590415.1 Nonomuraea sp. NPDC003201 | reverse complement strand
CGTCGCGCGGCGCTGGCAGGCGGGCAAGCTGTGGGACTACCGCAAGGAGTTGCGCGTCCCCTTGCTCGTGAAAGCGATGTGCGTGCTCGCCGCGACGACGATCCACGACGGCCCCGCGATCACCAGGTCCTCGTTCGGCCGCCCGGACCCGGGCCTGCTGGCGCAGGCGACCTCCGCGAACACGCGCCTCCTACACGATGACGAGGTCGCGCGGGGTGTTGTTGAGCCGCTCGGCGCCCGTCTCGGTGCAGACCACGATGTCCTCGATCCGCGCCCCGTGGCTGCCGGGCAGGTAGATCCCGGGCTCCACGGAGAACGCGAAGCCGGCCTCCATCGGCTCGCCGTTGCCGGAGACGATGTACGGCTCCTCGTGCGTCTCGATCCCGATGCCGTGGCCGGTGCGGTGGATGAAGTAGTCGCCGTATCCCGCCTCGGCGATGATGTCGCGGGCGGCCGCGTCGATCGACTCGCAGGAGACGCCCGGACGCACCGCCGCGCAGGCCGCGTCCTGGGCCCGCCGCAGCACCTCGTAGTACGCGGCGAAGTCCGCGGGCGGCTCCCCGACGCTGTACGTGCGCGTCGAGTCGGAGCAGTAGCCGTTGTGCAGTTGCCCGCCGATGTCCACCACGACCGGCTCGCCGGCCTGGATCACCCGGTCGGAGACGTCGTGGTGGGGGCTGGCCCCGTTGGGCCCGGAGGCGACGATGACGAAGTCGACGGTCGAGTGGCCGGTCGCCAGGATCGCCTCCGCGATGTCCCGGCCCACCTCGCGCTCGGTGCGCCCGGCGCGCAGGAACTCCGGCACCCGCCGGTGCACCGCGTCGATCGCCTCCCCCGCCTCGCGCAGCGCCGCCACCTCGGCGGCCGACTTGCGCATGCGCAGCTCCCGCAGCACGGTCCCGGCCAGCACCTGCTCGGCGCCCGGCAGCACCTCGCGGAAGCGCAGCGACGACATGGCCCACATCCGGTCGGCCAGGCCCACCTTCTCGACCTGGCCGAGCCGCGCCGCCGCGATGGCGTACGGGTCGTCGGTCTCGTCCCACGCCACGAACTCCAGCCCCAGCCGCGAGGCGGGCGACGCCTGCGCCGCGGGCAGCTCCAGCCGGGGCACCATCATGTACGGCTCGCCCGAGGCGGGCACCACGAGACACGTCAGCCGCTCCAGCGGCTTGGCCTCGTATCCGCTCACATAGCGCAGGTCGGGGCCGGGCGTCAGCAAAAGGGCGTCGAGACCGGCCTTGGCGGTGGCCTCCTGGACGGCGGTGAGACGGGACACGGGATACAGATCTGAGGACGTCACAGCCCATAATCTACTCGGACCGCGCCGCCTAAAATCCGCGAAAAGCTCTCACAAGACGGCAAGCCATCGCTACACTCCGTTCAAGATTGATCACGTAGTGTGGGGTCAATTGTCCATCTTTGAAAGTGGGACCATGGTCGACGTCGCAGGCGCGGCCGAGCCGCTCGGTCACAAGAGCAACAAAGGCCACACTGACCACCCGGGCTCCGAGAACGACGCCGAGATGCTCGCCGTACGGCTGGCGCACGCCCAGCGGCTCGGCAACATGGGCTGGGCGGAATGGCACATGCACAGCGGCGAGACGATCTGGTCCGACCAGGTCTACCTGATCTTCGGCCGCGACCCGGCCGACGGCCCGATCGCCCTGCCCGACCTGGCCAAACACGTCGAGCAGGCGGACATGGGCACGCTCGACCGGCTCCTGTGGTCGGCCGTGGAGAGCGTCGAGCCGGTCCAGGCCGAGTTCCGCATCCGCCGCCGCGGCGAGCTGCGCGACCTGCGCGTCGTCCTCGAACCCCTCATGGCCCCCGGCGGCCCCATCGGCCTGCACGGCGTCATCCAGGACATCACCGGCCGCCGCCGCGCCGAGCGCCTGATGTCGGAGTCGCGCCGCCAGCTCCTCGAGGCCCGCGAGCAGGCCGCCGAGGAGCTCCACGTCATGCTCGCCCTGCGCGAGGCCATCCTCCCCGAGCACCCCGGCTGCCTCGACCTGCCGTACGCCACCATCGCGGTCCGTTACGTGCCCGCCGAGAAGACCGCGAGCCTGGGCGGCGACTGGTTCGAGGCCGCGCCCGCCCCCGACGGCCGGCTGCTGCTGGCCATCGGCGACGTCTCCGGCCACGGCCTGCCCGCCATCGCCCACATGGCCCAGCTCCGCCACGCCCTCGTCGGCCTGGCCATGACCGGCCAGCCCGCCCACCGGCTGCTCACCTGGCTGAACGACCTCGCCATGCACCAGCTCAAGGAGACCACCGCCACCGCGATCATCGGCCACCTGGACCCGGAGACCCGGGTGTTCGCCTGGGGCCAGGCGGGCAACCTGGCGCCCATCCTCGTGCGCGACGGCGTCGCCCGCCAGCTCGACCAGCCGCGCGGCGTGCTGCTCGGCGCCGCCTCGGGCCGCCCGTACGAGCTGGCCACCACCCGGCTGCTGCCCGGGGACCTGCTGCTGCTGTTCACCGACGGGCTGGTCGAGCGGCGCACCCGCGACATCGACGTCGGCCTCGACCTGGTCCTTGCCGCCGCCCGCGACGTGCCCGCCCGCGACCTGGACGCCGGGCTCGACCACCTCCTGGCCGACATCGGCGGCCCGAACCCCGAGGACGACGCCTGCCTGCTGGCGGTCTCCATACCGGCACAGAGCACGGAACCGCTCGTCAAGAGTGCGACCATAGACCCGTGCTGATGCTTCTCGACACCCCGTCGCTCTACTTCCGCGCCTTCTTCGGCATACCGGAGTCGATCAAGGGCCCGGACGGCTCTCCGGTCAACGCCGTGCGCGGACTCATCGACATGATCGCCACCCTTGTCCGCCAGCACTCCCCCACCGAGCTCGCGGCCACGATGGACGCCGACTGGCGGCCCGCCTTCCGCGTCCAGGCGATCCCGACGTACAAGGCCCACCGCGTCGCCCACGGCGACACCGAGGAGGTCCCCGAGGCGCTCGTCCCGCAGATCGCCGTCATCCAGGACGTGCTCGACGCGCTCGGCATCGCCCGCCTGGAGTCGGCCGGCTACGAGGCCGACGACGTCATCGGCACCCTCACCCACCGGGCCCCGGGCGCCGTGGACATCGTGACCGGCGACCGCGACCTGTTCCAGCTCGTCGACGACGCCCGTCCCGTACGCGTGCTCTACACCGCCCGCGGCATCCGCAACCTGCAGATCGTGGACGAGGCGTTCGTCACCGCCAAGTACGGCATCCCCGGGCGCGCCTACGCCGACTTCGCCACCCTGCGCGGCGACCCCAGCGATGGCCTGCCCGGCGTGTCCGGCGTCGGCGAGAAGACCGCCGCCGCCCTCATCACCCGCTTCGGCTCGCTCGACGCGCTGCTGCAGGCCCTCGACGCGGGCGTCACCGACGGCTTCCCCGCGGGCGCCCGCACCAAGCTGGGCGCCGCCCGCGACTACCTGAGCGCCGCCCCCGCCGTCGTCCAGGTGGCCCCCGACGCGCCGCTGGCCGACGCCGACCTCACCCTGCCGGCCAAGCCGCGCGACCCCGAGGCCCTCGTGGCCCTCGCCGACCGCCACGGCCTCGACGGCCCGCTCAACCGCCTGCTCGACGTGCTGAGCCGCTAGCTCTCCAGGTAGGAACGGACGGCCTCCTGCGCGGCCTCCCGCAGGCGGGCGTGCATGATGACGTTCTGCTCGCGGTCGGTGCGCACCTCGACGATGCGCGGCCCCTCGCCGCGCATCGCCTTGGAAAGGTCGGCGATGTCCTCCACCAGCGTGTACGGCGTCCGCGTGGCCGCCGCCACGTAGGCGAGGTCCACCCCGTGCGGCGTGCCGAACACCCGCTCGAACGGGTCGCGCACCGCCGCCTGGGGCAGCAGCGAGAAGATCCCGCCCCCGTCGTTGTTGACGACCACGAAGCACAGGTCGGGCCGGGGCTCGCGGGGCCCGAGGATCAGCCCGTTCTGGTCGTGCAGGAACGACAGGTCGCCGATCAGCGCGTAGGAGGGGCCGTTGTGCGCCAGCGCCGCCCCCATCGCCGCGGACACCACGCCGTCGATGCCGGAGGCGCCCCTGCTGGCCATCAGCCTGATGCCGCGCCGCGGCCGCATCGCCTGGTCCAGGTCGCGGATCGGCATCGAGGAGCCGCAGAACAGCAGCGCGCCGTTGGGCAGCGCGTCCACCAGGTCCCTGGCCAGGCGCGGCTCGCTCGTGCCCGAGGCGTCCAGCACCGCGTCCGTGGCCGACCGGACCACCGCGTCCGCCTGCCGCCAGGCGTGCAGCCACGAGTCGTCGCCGGCCGCCACCGGGATCTCCACGGCCTGCGCCACCTGCGTGGCCGAGCGGGTGGGGTCGGGCCAGCGGCCCAGGTCGGGCGCCACCACGATGTGCTCGCCGGCCCGCTTCAGCCATGACAGCAGCGGCCTCGACAGCCCCGGCCGCCCCAGCGTCACGATCACGTCGGGCTGGTGGGTGTCCGCGAACTCCGGCGTGCCCAGCAGGTAGTGGTAGGTGGAGATCGCGTGGTCGCCGTAGCGGCCGCCGCCGTTGGGCTCCGACAGCACCGGCCAGCCCGCCATGCCCGCCGCGGCCACGTACCGGCGCACGTTGGCCGCGCCGTCGCCGACCACCAGCACGCCGCGCCTGGTCGGCGCGATGTGCAGGGCGACGGGCGGGGGCGCGACCCTGGCCCGCACCCACGGGCCGTTGCCGCCGCCGTCGAGCGGCTCGGACCAGGCGGTGTCGCCGTCGGGGATCAGCGGCTCCCTGAAGGCCAGGTTGAGGTGCACGGGACCGGGGTCGGACGGGCCCGACGCGCGCTGGTAGGCGCGGCAGGCCAGCGAGCGCCAGTAGGCGACCTGCCCGGGGCGGTCCTCCGGCACCCCCACCTCGGCGAACCAGCGGGTCGACGAGCCGAACAGCTTGATCTGGTCGATCGTCTGGTTGGCGCCCGTGCCGCGCAGCTCGGGCGGCCGGTCGGCGGTCAGCAGCAGCAGCGGCACGCCCGACTCGCTCGCCTCGATCACCGCGGGGTGGAAGTTCGCCACGGCGGTGCCGGACGAGCAGATCAGCGCCACCGGCCGCTCGCCGCGCTTGGCCAGCCCCAGCGCCAGGTACGACGCCGACCGCTCGTCGATGCGCACGTGCAGGCGCACCCGCGACTCGGCGTGCAGCGCCAGCGCCAGCGGGGCGGAGCGCGAGCCGGGGGCCAGTACCACGTCGGTGAGGCCGCAGCGCACCAGCTCGTCGACCAGGACTGTGGCCAGTGCGGTAGCGGGGTTCAACGTGACGCCTCCTGCATCCGGCGAAGCCACTGGGGAGATTCAATCTCAAAAGCCGACAAATGCTGAAAATCCACCGGGGGGCGCCGTACCGTCAGAGATCCCTCCACCGGCACCAGGGAGTCGTCCACCACGTCGCCCGCCAGCAACGCCATCGTGCCCAGCCCGCACGCGTACGGCAACGCCGGCAGCGCCGCCGCCAGCGCCAGCCCCGCGGCCAGCCCGACGGACGTCTCCACGGCGCTGGAGACCACGGCGGGCAGCCCGCACGCCTCCACCACCTTGAGCGCCTCGCGCACCCCGCCGAGCGGCTGCACCTTGACCACCGCGATGTCGGCCGCCTCGGCCGCCCGCACCCGCAGCGGGTCCTCCGCCCTGCGGATGGACTCGTCGGCCGCGATCGGCACGTCGCAGGCCCGCCGCACCGCCGCCAGCTCCTCCAGCGTGGCGCAGGGCTGCTCCGCGTATTCCAGGTCGAACCGGTCGAGCCGCTTCAGCCGCCGCACCGCCTCGTCCACGGTCCACGCGCCGTTGGCGTCGATCCGCAACCGGCCGCCCGGCCCGAGCGCGTCGCGTACGGCCTCCACCCTGGCCACGTCGTCGTCGAAACTCTGGCCCCGCTCGGCCACCTTGACCTTGGCCGTGCCGCAGCCCGAGCGCCGGACGATGTCATGGGCCTGCTCGGGCCCCACGGCGGGCACGGTCGCGTTGACGGGGACGCTGTCGCGCACCGGCTCCGGCCACCCCTCGAAGGCCGCCTCGCGGGCGCACGCCAGCCAGCGGGCGCACTCGCGCGGGCCGTACTCGGGGAACGGGGAGAACTCCCCCCACCCGGCGGGACCGTGCAGCAGCACGCCTTCCCTGAAGGTCTGTCCACGGAACCGGGTGCGCATGGGGATGCGGAAGACCACGGGAGAACGCCTCACGACCCTCCCTGCGCCTCTGTCCGACCTGTCGCCACTAACCTTACGAGCATGTGGAGGAACCCGTCGCATTCGGACCGTCCGCTGCATGCCATTGTGCAGCCTCCCGGACCCGCCCTGTACGCGGCGATCCGCGACGCGCTGAGCGGCGAGGGACCCGCCGTGCTCCCCCTGGCCCCGGGCCAGTCCGAGGCCGCCCTGGCCGCGCTGCGCCC
>NZ_JBSFTC010000461.1:0-6502 GCF_053590415.1 Nonomuraea sp. NPDC003201 | reverse complement strand
TTAAGCTTCTCTGCGCCGATGGTACTGCACTCGGGAGGGTGTGGGAGAGTAGGTCGCCGCCGGACAATCTTTGAGGGGGTTCGACGCCTTGGGCGCCGGACCCCCTTTTTTTGTGTTCAATGGGTGCCTAGCGTGGCGGCCGCGACCACCAGGAGCATCGTGCCGGAGACGGCCGAGATCCGGCGGGCGGCCTTCGGGGTCCGGGTCAGAGCGTGGCTGGCCCGTGCCGTGGCCAGGGCGAGCAGGCCGTACAGGACGGCGCAGTTCGCGACATGGAGCAGGCCGAGTACGGCGAGTTGAAAGCCCAGGGGGACGACCGTCTCCGTGGAGATGAACTGGGGCATCAGCGACAGGTAGAGCAGCACGCCCTTCGGGTTGAGCAGGGCCGTGAGCATGCTCTGTCGCAACACCCTGCCCGTGGGCTGCGGGGTCGCGCCCGGGAGCGGGGTGGCGGGGTTCCTGAGTGACGCCAGGGTCTTGATCGCCAGGAAGACGAGATACGCGGCGCCGGCGTACCGCATCGCGGGCAATGCGGCGGGGACTGCGCGAAGTGCGGCGGCGAGGCCGGCGGCGGCCAGGACCGTGTGCACGGTGTAGCCCGAGCAGATCCCCGCCACCGCCGTGAGGCCGGTGCGGCGGCCCTGGCCGAGCGAGCGGGCCATGACGTAGAGCATGTCGGGGCCCGGCGTGCAGATCAGCAGCAGGTCCATGCCCAGGAAGAGCACCAGCAGCCGGGTTTCCATGAGAACCACCTCCTTGTGGGACGGTAGTCAAGGAGGGCTGGCACGCGATGGTCTGTTCGTGCTGCTTCGGGCGGGGGAGTGGCAGGATATTGCGCTGTGGACAGGATTGACCGCAGAATCCTCCAGGAGCTGCAGCGGGACGGGCGGCTGAGCAACACCGAGCTGGCCGACAGGGTCGGGCTCACACCGTCGCCGTGCCTGCGCCGGGTTCGGCAGCTGGAGGAGTCCGGCGTCATCCGCGGTTACCGGGCGCTGGTCGACGGGGACGCGGTGGGACGGGGGTTCCAGGCGTTCGTCACCGTGGTGATGAGGTATGAGGATCATGACACGGTGGCGGAGTTCGAGCGGCTGGTGGCGGGGATGCCGGAGGTGGTGGAGGCGCACCGGCTGTTCGGCGATCCGGACTTCCTGCTGCGGGTGGCGGTTGCGGATCTGGCGGCGTACGAGCGCTTCTACTCCGAGACCCTCTCCGGGCTGCCGGGGGTGGCGCAGGTGACGTCGCACCTTGCAATGAAGGCCGTGAAACCGGACATGGGTCTGCCGGTGGACGCTTAAGATCCGACGCCCGCACGTCACGCGTTCCACGTCCGCACGGCGCATATCAGCGTCTGCACGGTGGATGTCGGCGCTCGCACGTCGCGCGTCCACGCCCGCACGGCGGATGTCGGCGTCTGCCCGGCGTGGACCTACGCCCGCACGGCGGATGTCGGCGTCTGCCCGGCGTGGACCTACGTGCGCACGGCGGATGTCGGCGTCTGCCCGGCGTGGACCTACGTGCGCACGGCGGATGTCGGCCTCTGCACGGCGTGGGTCCACGCCCACGCGTTGCGCGTTCACGTGCGCAGAGCGGATATCAGCGCCCGTACCGCGAATGTCGACGCCTGCACAGCGCACGTCGACGCCTGCACAGCGCACGTCGGCGCTCGCATAGCGCACGTCGACGCCGCGCATGTTGCCAGGGCCGTCGCGTGGCTCGTGTGCCTCTCAAGCGACCGGCCATGGCGTCGCGTCGCGTCCGACTCCGTTTGGCGTCAGAGCGCGGCGGCATTGTGTCTGATTCCCGCTCAAGGCGTCAGAGCGCGTCGGTGTAGGCCTTGGCGAGGCGTTCCATGACGCTTGGGCCGTCCCGTTCCGGCGACGGGGCACCGAGGTGGATGGTCCGGAGCTCGGCCATGAACTCGCTCCACAGCTCCGGTCCGCCGGCCGCGAGCAGTTCCGCTCGCACCCGCAGCCGCTTCGTGGTGGGGCGGTGGCGCAGCCCCCACTCGCCGAGCTGCGCGAAGATCGGGACCAGCTGGATCGACGCCTCGGTCAGGCTGTAGGCGGCCCGCCGTCCGGGCCCCGCGTCCTCGCGGGTCAGCAGGCCCGCGTTCACCAGGCGCTTCAGCCGGTCGGCCAGGATGTTGGAGGCGATCCCCTCCTCGGAGCCGGCGAGCAGCTCCCTGAAGTAGCGCCGGCTCCCGAACATCACGTCCCGCAGCACGAGCAGGCTCCAGCTGTCACCGAACGCCTCGACCGCGGCATTGATCGGACAGCCAGAACGCGCCGACTCCGCCATCTCACACCTCACCTCCGAACTGGTTGCAATCTACCACCGGGTGGCCTAGCGTGAGGCTACCGGTTGCAAATCGCAAGCAGATGTAGGAGGCAACGTATGAGCGACACCGAGCCGCAGACCGCGGGCGGAAAGGTGCTCTGGCACTTCACGATGTCGCTGGACGGGTTCGTGGCAGGGCCGAACCACGGGATGGACTGGATGGTCGGGGCCTCGTTCCGGCCGGACCTGGTCGATGAGTACGTCGAGACCACAGGCGCCGTGCTGGGCGGTCGAGACGGCTGGGACCATTACCCGGATCCCAGCGGCATCTACGGTGGCGCCTGGAAGGGACCGCTTTTCGTGCTCACCCACCACCCCGAGGACGCGACGCCCACCGACGGAGTCACGTTCCTGAGCTGCGACCCGGCCGAGGCGGTGCGGATCGGTCTGGAGGCGGCCGGGGGCAAGAACCTCGAGGTGTTCTCGCCGACCATCGGCCGTCAGCTGCTTGAGCTAGGGCTGATCGACGAGATCGACCTGCACATCGCGCCGGTCCTGCTGGGTGAGGGCATCCGGCTGTACGACAACCCCGGCGGCGAGCCGATCCGCCTCCACCGGCTCGGTGAAGCCGACCCCGCGTCGGTCGTGAACGTGCGTTACCGGCCTGCCACCACGGCGAAGACGACCCCGCCTCGGCCGTGAACGCCCGCTGCCGGTCAGCCGCAACGGCGAAGGCCCTCGAGTAGGTGGGTGCGGCCGTGCCTCATCGGTGGAGGTGACGTCGCGTCGGTCGTGAACGTGCGTTACCGGCCCGCCGCAACGGCGAAGACGACCCCGCCACGGTCGTGAACGTGTGCTACCGGGCCGCCACAATGGCGAAGGTGCCCGGGTAGGTGGGGTGCAGCCGTGCACCAGGGGCTGGTGGCACGGCTGCGGTTCGTTCGGGCCTGGTGTGTTACTTGGGCAGGACCAGGAGGGCGTCGCCGACGCCGCGCTCCACGCCGTCCGAGGGCCGGTTGATCAGCTTGTTGCCGACCACCATGGCCGTCGAGCCGCCCCCGTCCAGGTTGATGGCCTGCGTGGCACCCAGCCACCGCATGAACTGGGCGGCCTCGAGGAAGTTCGCCCCCACGGTCACGCCGGGGTTGCGGCCGTCGATGGTGGCGATGATGAGGCTGCCGTTCCTCGTGGTGCCAAGGAGGGTGCGCGGGTGACGGCGCAGGATCATGTTGACGGAGTCGTGGCCGTCCTGCTTGGCGGTGATCTTCACCTTGCCGTTCCGCACGAGGCCGACGCTGCCCGCGATCACGTTGAGGTCCGGGGTCAGCGCGAGCGCCTTGTCGGTACGCAGGTCCACGACCTTGGTGTCGACCTTGACCGTCCAGTCCTGGGAGGCGTGCTCGTTGAGCCAGTCGGCGGCCAGGCCGTTGCCGTGCAGCACCCGCGTCCCGGCGGCCACCGCGGCGCCCGACTCGCGCAGGCCGACGACCTTGCCGTTGGCGTCGAGGACGGCGTCGGTCCCGCCGGTGGGCGTCTTGGCGCCCCACTCCTCGGTGTACAGCACCAGTTCGTCCGTCGTGACAGCCCGGTTGACGCCGTTGACCTCGGTCTTCTGGCCGTCCTGGGAGGTGGCGGTGACGGTGGTCTTCAGCTCGGTGATCTTGGCCGTACGACCCTTGAGGACGACGGCCGAGCGGCCGGGGACGGCCTCGCTGAGCAGCTTGCCCTTGACCACGGACGCGCCGACGGGCTCGCCGCGCAGGGCCTTGTCGGTGTGGATGTTGAAGAAGCCGCCGTTGACGCCGACCAGCGCGTTCTGGGCCTTGGCCATCGACGAGACGGTCTCCCGCTTGGCCACGCTGGTGCCGAGCGAGGCCGCGAACGAGCCGCCGAACGCCCCGGCGTCGATCATCACGACCTTGACGTCCCAGGGACCGGTGGTCTTGAGCCCGTCGTCGCCGAGGTAGTCGACCTTGACCTTCAGCCCCGCTTCCTTGAGCTTCTTGGCGGTCTCCTCGGCCTTCTTCTTGTCGTCGAGTGACCAGAGGCCGACCCGGACCATGTACACGGTCTGGGAGGCGGCGTCGGCGACGCTCGGCCGTACCACCTTCTGCACGCTGGGGGTCTCGCCGGCGGCCTCCACCTCGGCGGCCTTGGACTCGGCGGTCGTCTGCATTCCGTAGTCGCGGCCGCTCGGCATCAACACGGTCACCGTGTAGCCGTCGGTCGCCGAGCCGGCCTTCACGTCGTACATGTCGATGCCCTGCGCGACGGCGGTCATCGTCTTGGTCGGCACGGGCCTGCTGCCCAGCGGGAACTTGGCCGACGGGAACCGCACCGACGCCTGCTCCGCCGCGGCGGGCAGGGTGGTGAGGGAGAGCGCGGCGGCTATGGCCAGGCCACCGGCAAGGGTGCGTCGAGACATGAATTCTCCAGAGGGCGGAAAAGGGACCGCACCATACTGGCGAGATCATGGTCGCCGGGGCAGGCGAACACGCGAAACGGTAAAAGAGGTTACGAGATTGACACCGCAAACGGATACACTTCGCGTATGACACGCATCAGCATGTGGTGGCGGCCGACAGACGGCCGCTGATTTCCTCATGCACGGGCCGTCTTCGAGACGGCCCTCCAAGCGTGCGGTCCTCTCCGAGACGGCGTGACCTGAAAGAGAGAGACCGAAATGAACGACGTCGTACTCACCGGTGACCGTCCGACCGGATCGCTGCACCTGGGCCATTACTTCGGTTCGCTGGCCAACCGTGTCGCGTTGCAGGACAAGTTCCCGATGTACGTGCTGATCGCCGACTACCAGGTGATCACCGACCGCGACCTGCCCGGTGCGATCCAACGCAACATCACCGAGCTGCTGCTCGACTATCTGGCGGTGGGCATCGATCCGGCCAAGGTGACGATCTTCCAGCACAGCGCCGTCCCCGAGCTGAACCAGCTGCTGCTGCCTTTCCTGAGCCTGGTGTCGGTCTCCGAATTGCACCGCAATCCCACGGTCAAGGACGAGATCGCGCACAGCTCGCAGCGGGCGGTCAGCGGCCTGATGTTCACCTACCCGGTGCACCAGGCGGCCGACATCCTGTTCTGCAAGGGCACGCTGGTGCCCGTGGGCAAGGACCAGCTCCCGCACGTGGAGGTGACGCGGCTGGTGGCGCGCCGCTTCAACGAGCGCTACGGCGAGGTGTTCCCGGAGCCCGAGGCCATGATGGGCGAACGGCCGCTGCTGCAGGGGCTCGACGGCGGCAAGATGAGCAAGAGCCGCGGCAACGCGATCGCCCTGTCGGCCACCGAGGACGAGACGGCCGCCCTCATCCGCAAGGCCCGAACCGACTCCGAGCGGCTGATCACCTTCGACGAGACGCACCGGCCCGAGGTGGCGAACCTCCTCACCCTGGCCGGCCTCTGCCTCGGCCGCCCGCCGCAGGACATCGCCGAGGAGATCGGGGACGGGGGCGCGTCCGCGCTCAAGAGGCTGGCCACCGAGGCGGTCAACGAGTTCCTGCGGCCGATCAGGA
Source organism: Nonomuraea sp. NPDC003201 (assembly GCF_053590415.1). Taxonomy (NCBI): domain Bacteria; kingdom Bacillati; phylum Actinomycetota; class Actinomycetes; order Streptosporangiales; family Streptosporangiaceae; genus Nonomuraea; species Nonomuraea sp. NPDC003201. Next base: position 695 of record NZ_JBSFTC010000461.1, on the reverse strand, counting down.
AGCGCCGCGCCGAGCACACCGAGGAGGAGGTGCGGCAGATCCTGACCGCGGGGAACGCGGCGGCGAGAGAGCGGGCGATCATGACGCTGGACGAGGTACGGGCGGCGATGGGCTTCTAGCGGGGTTCGCGGCGGCGGGCGGTGGTGGGTGGCGGGTGGCGACAAGCATCCAGCGGGGTTCGCGGCGGCGGGTGCTCAGCGTGGCCGGTGGGCGGGGAGCGAGGCCAGGGCCAGTTCGGTGGGGACGGAGCGGAGGGGGCGGCGGTGCCGGGGTGCGCGGAAGCCCGCCGCCCGCAGCAGCTCCGACACCTCCCGGAAGCCGCGCACCCTGCCGCCGGCCGTGACCAGGTAGTTCAGGTCCAGCAGGTGCAGCAGGGCGCGGCTGGCCCGGCCGGGCATGACGCTGTCCCCGAACTGGTCGCCCACCACGACCGTCCCGCCGGGATTGAGGGCCGCGGCCACCCGCCCCAGGAGGGTGGTGGCCTGCGCGTCCTCCAGCCCGTGCACGACGTTGAACAGCAGCGCGATGTCGTACCCGTCACCCAGGTCGCCGTCCAGGAACGACCCGGCACGCACGCTCAGCCGGGGATGGGCGGCGGTGGCCTGGAGCGCCTGCGGCAGGTCCAGCACAGTGGCGTGGAGCCGGGGGTGCCGCCGCAGCAGCTCCAGGCTGAACCGGCCGTGGCCGCCGCCCAC
>NZ_JBSFTC010000460.1:0-6533 GCF_053590415.1 Nonomuraea sp. NPDC003201 | reverse complement strand
CGCGGCGGCGGGCGGCTGTTCACGTTCGGGAACGGCGGCAGCAGCACCGACGCGCAGTCGGTGGCGGATCTGTTCACCGGGCGCGGCCTGCCCGCGGTGTCGCTGGCGGCCGACACGGCGCTCGTGACGGCGCTCGGCAACGACGTCGGCTTCGAGGTGGTGTTCGCCCGCCAGCTCGCCGCGCTCGGCGGCGAGAGCGACATCGCCTGCGCCCTGTCCACCAGCGGCGGCTCGGCCAACGTGCTGCGCGGCCTGGAGCGGGCCGCGGGCCTGCGGATGGTGACCGTCGGGTTCGCCGGCTCCGGAGGCGGCCGCATGGCGGAGGAGCGGCTGGCCGAGCACCTGTTCGTGGTCCCGTCGTCGTCGGTGCACCGCATCCAGGAGGCGCAGGCGACCCTCTACCACGTGCTGGCCGAGCTGGTGTCGGCCGCCCGCGAGACCTCCTCACACCAGGGTTCAGCAGATGCGGGGTAGCGGGTCGCCCACCAGGACGTCGACCACCCGGGTGCCGCCGAAGGCGGTGCGGAGCAGGACCAGCCCGGCCGGCGCCGCGGCGACGGTCCCGATGATCGCGGCCTCGGCGCCCAGCGGGTGGGAGCGCAGCACCTCGAGGGCCCGCCCGGCGTGCTCGCCGTCGACCACCGTGACGAACCGGCCCTCGCAGGCGACGTAGAGCGGGTCGAGGCCGAGCAGCTCGCAGACGCCGGTGACCTCCGCCCGTACCGGGATGTCGTCCTCCCGCAGGACGACGGCCACCTCCGACGCGTTGGCCACCTCGTTGACGACGGTGGCCACCCCTCCCCGGGTGGCGTCCCTCAGCGTACGGACGTGCTGCGGCATCGCGGCCAGCAGCTCGGAGACGATGGCGTGCAGCGGCGCCGTGTCGGAGACGATCGGCGCTTCGATGCCGAAATCGTCCCTGGCCAGCATGATGGCGGCGCCGTGCTCCCCGATCGGGCCCGAGACGATGACCGCGTCCCCCGGCCGCGCGTGCGAGGCCGACAGCGTGACCGGCTGCTCGACGAGCCCGACCCCGGCCGTGGTGATGAAGCAGCCGTCGGCCTTGCCGCGCTGGACGACCTTGGTGTCGCCGGTCACGATCGTGACGTCGGCCGCCGCCGCGGCGGCGGCCATCGAGTCGGTGATGCGCCGCAGGTCGGCGACGGGGAAGCCCTCCTCCAGGATGAAGCCGGCCGACAGGTGGGCCGGCCGGGCCCCGCACATGGCCAGGTCGTTCACGGTGCCGTTGACGGCCAGGTCGCCGATGTCCCCGCCGGGGAAGAACAGCGGCGAGACCACGAAGGAGTCGGTGGTGAAGGCCAGGCGCTCGCCGCCCACCCGCAGGAGCGCGCCGTCGTCCAGCGGCGCGAGCAGCGGGTTGCGGAACGCCTCCAGGAAGACGGCCTCGATCAACGTGTGGGTGGCCTTGCCCCCGGCGCCGTGGGCGAGCGTGATGCGCTCCTCCCTGACGACGGGCTTGCGCCGCCGGATCCGCTCGATGCGGGCGAGCACCTGCTGTTCGCGGTTCATGTCCGGCTCGCCTCCTCGGCCAGCGGCCCGCCGGCGGAGGTCGCGCGCATCTCCTCCCGGCTGAAGCGCCCGAAGTTGTAGTACGCGGCACACGCGCCCTCCGAGGAGACCATGCAGGTGCCGATCGGCGTCTCCGGGGTGCACGCGGTGCCGAACACCTTGCACTCCCACGGCTTGAGCACGCCCTTGAGCACCTCGCCGCACTGGCACGACCGCGGGTCGGCGACGCGGACCCCGGGCAGGTCGAAGACGCGTTCGGCGTCGAAGCGGGCGTACTCGTCCGACATGGCGAGGGCGGAGTGCGCGATGAACCCGAGCCCGCGCCACTCGAAGTGCGGCCGCAGCCGCATGACCCGGCCCATGGCCGACAGCGCGATGCGGTTGCCCTGCCACGGCACGACGCGGGAGTACTGGTTCTCCACCTCGCAGCGGCCCTCGGCGAGCTGCGTCAGCAGGCGGTGCACCGCGTCGAGGATGTCCAGCGGCTCGAACCCGGCGACCACCAGCGGCTTGCCGTGGTCGCGGGCGATGAACTCGTACGGCTGGCAGCCGATCACCGCCGACACGTGGCCGGGCCCGATGAACCCGTCGAGCCGCAGGTCCGGTGAGTCGAGGATGGCCTTGATCGCCGGAATGATCATGACGTGGTTGCAGAAGACGGAGAAGTTGGCCAGCCCTTCGGCCTCCGCGCGCAGCACGGTCATGGCCGTGGACGGCGCCGTGGTCTCGAAGCCGATGGCCATGAAGACGACCCTGCGGTCCGGGTTGGCCCGCGCGATCTTGAGCGCGTCCAGCGGCGAGTACACCATCCGGATGTCGGCCCCCGCCGCCTTGGCGTCCAGGAACGAGCCCTCCCCACCGGGCACCCGCATCATGTCGCCGAACGACGTCATGATCACGTCCGGCTGCCGCGCGATGTGGATGGCGTCGTCCACACGGCCCATCGGGATCACGCAGACCGGGCAGCCGGGGCCGTGCACGAGGTTCACCTCGGCCGGCAGGTGGTCCTCCAGGCCGTGCTTGTAGATGGTGTGCGTGTGACCGCCGCACACCTCCATGAACGTGTATCGGCGCCCCGGCCGGCAGCGGGCGGCGATCTGCGCGGCGAGCGCCCGCGCCGTGCCCGCGTCGCGGTACTCATCGACGAACCGCATCAGAGGTCCTTCCTAGGCGATGTCCGAGGCGCGCAGCGCGTCGAGTTCGTCCTCGTACGCCTGCCCGAGCCCGTTGAGGTAGTCGAGCACCGCCTGCGCCTCCAGCTCGGAGATCTTGGACAGCGCGAACCCGACGTGCACGAGCACCCAGTCGCCGGGCGCGAGCGCCTCGTCGGCGAGCAGGCCGACGTTGATACGCCGGCGCACGCCGCTGACGTCCACCACGGCGAGGTCCTCGTGTTCGGGCAGGCGCTCGACGAGCTCACCTGGAATGCCAAGGCACACCGGACACCTCCCCGCCGGAAGCGCCTGACGTGGCGAAGGTGAGCGACTCCAGGACCAGCTCCTCGCCGCCGCTGATGTCGACGCCGTCGTCGCCGCAGCCCGGGCAGACCGCCAGCGTGTCGACCGACTCGGAGCGCTCGCCGCAGTTGCGGCAGCCGACCGTCATCGGCGTGATGACGAGCTCCACCACCGCGTCCTGCACGGCCGTGCCGGCCGCGGCCAGCGTGAACGCCTGCCCGAAGGCCTCGTCGACGACGGCGTGCCGGGCGCCGACGCGTACCCGGGCGGCCGCGACCGCCCTGCCTCCCGCCTGCTGCTCGATCAGCTCGACGAGCCCCTCGCACATCCCGATCTCATGCATGCTGCCCCTACATTCGCTCCATCTTGATGTATCGCCGGATGTCCGGCCACAGGCGGATGACGACCAGCGCCATCCCGCAGAGCACGACCAGCTTCACCGTGCGCGACTTCCACATCTCACATCACCTCACCGTGGGTGCCGGATCGCGGGCGTCCGGAGTGGCACTTTCCGCAATCATGTCCATAACCAGGGACTTCACTAGGCCGGCCGCCTCGCCGACCATCGCGCGTACCGGCGCGCTCAGCTCGAACGGGTCCTCCTCGACCGACGCCGGCTCGCAGCAGACGACCCGCACCCGCGCGGGGAGCCGGCCGAGCTGCCGGGCCAGCCGCAGGACCCGGACCGGGTCCATGCCGTGCGTCTCCACCGAGGCGTCGTCCCCGTCCGGCAGCTCGGGTTCGAGGACGGTGAGCGTGCCGGGCGCCAGGCCGCGCGGGGCGGCGTCCACGAAGACCACGCCCGTGTAGTCCCGCTGCAGCGCGTAGGCCAGGTCCATGCCGCGGATGCCGAAGTCGACGACCTCCATGCCCGGCACGCCCGCCTGCCCGGCCAGGTGGCGGGCCACCTCGACGCCGAACCCGTCGTCCCCCAGGAACACGTTGCCGATCCCGGCCACCAGGACGCGGCCGGGGGCCGGGCGGCCGTCCTGTTCCCCGAGGGGCTCGATCTCCTCGGCGGAGTAGAAGAACCGGTGCCCGGGCAGCCGGGCCTCGCCCAGGTCACGCCCGGGATCGTCGTCGAGCGTGACCGCGATGTGGAAGGCGCCCTCGTCGTCCTGCTCCACGCTCTCCACGACGGCCACGCGGCCGTCGAGCACCAGGTCGAAGACGTCGGCCTGCGCGCGGGGCCGCAGCCGTACCCGGCTGCCCGGCCCGACCGGCACGCCGGCGATGACGATCTCGGCCGGGCCGCGGCCCGCCATCCGGGTCCAGAATCCGGTCATTCGTGTGGCTCCGTCCTGCGCATGATGCCGTGCAACCGCATCAGCTCGTCGGGTGTGAGGGAGTCGCAGCGGTCGAGGATCGCGCGGGCGCGCGGGTCCCCGTGGCGGATCTCCTCGCGTTCCCGGTCGCTGAGGGCGAGCACGCTCAGCGTGAGGAGCTGGTCGATCTCGGTCGCGTCGAAGAGGTCGCCGGGGCTCTCCGGCGAGATTCTCGGGTGGTCGTAGAGGATGATCGGCGCGGACAGCACGGTGTGCCGGTCGCCCTCCGGCCCGGCGAGCACCGGCCAGACGCCGGCGTTGTCGCAGCCCGCCGCCTCCGCCCGCAGCTCCTCCGGCGGGTCCATGAGGGAGACGAACCTCGCCCGCGGCGCGCGCAGCACGGTGTGCGCGGAGACCAGCGTGCGCCGCATGGCCTCCTCGCGGCCGCCCCCGGGCCAGGGCGTGGTGTTGACCACCTCGACCGTGATCCGGAACAGGTCCGGGCGCAGCCGCCGCGCGCTCGCCTCGATCCGGCCGGACAGCTCCCGCCAGCCGCCTTCGGGAGACTGATCCCGTGCCGGGATGTCGATCTTCTCGATGACCGGGCCGTGCAGCAGGTCCTCCAGGACCAGGCCCGGCATGCTCACCTCACGCTCCTGGGCCTCCTCGCCGGTCGCCTCCGGCTCCCCGGCGCGGAGCCGGGTGACGACGTGCAGGAAGCGCACGGACACGTCGACGAGGTCGCGGGCCCCGGCTTCGAGCAGGCACTCGGTACGCGTCAGCCACGGGTTGCCGTCATTGGCGCGCCCGTACGCCTCGGGGTGGACGCCGCCGATCGTCCAGCGGTGCCGGTTCTTCAGCGACGACTCCCGGTACGGCCACAGCAGGTAGCCCTCGTACAGCACGGCCTGCGCGATCTGCCTGACAGGGTCCATGTCGGATCAGCCTCCGCCCGTCTCCAGCAGCGACCGCACCGCGTCGTCCCAGCCGGGCAGGGTGTGCCGGACCCGGTGCGCGTACAGGCGGTCGAACGTGCCGCGCTCCAGCCGGATCCAGGCGGTGTCCGGGAAGTGGCGGTCCATGAGGTCCTTCCAGACCGTCACCGGCATGCGGAAGTCCGCCTCGGTGTCCCACGGCAGGCAGGCCGCCTGCAGGCGCCCGTCGTCGAGGTAGAAGACGGTCCCGGTGAACAGGAACCGCAGCGGCACCTCGCCGTCCGGCAGGCCGTGCAGGTACTTGGCCGCGGCCACGTCGAAGTCGTAGGTGCACGCGACCGTGACCGGCGTGGTCGTGCCGCCGGTGAAGGCCGGGACGTGGGTGACGGTCTGCGTCCACAGCAGGCTGGACAGGTTGCGTCCCCAGTCCTCGGGCGGGCCGAACAGCTCCTTGAGCCGCTCCGGCGCCTGCCCGTCGTAGCCGCGTGCGGTGGCGTCGATGCGGATCTGCGTGGCCAGCGTGATCGCCTGGACCGGAGCGTCCGACCGCAGGTCGAGCCGGAAACACAGAGCGGGCGCGACGGCGGGCGTGGCGGGCTCGACGTCGCGCACCTCGATCCGCAGAACCGGTGTGGTCGGCGGCATCACGCGGGCGACAGGTTGGGCATGTCGGGGTCGATCGGGTCGTGCATGCGCGGGTTGACGCCGGTCGAGCGCCTGGCTGTGGAGCGGCCGTCGGGCAGGTGGCCCTTCTGCCTGCCGTAGCCGCCCAGCGCGTTGCCCTCGGCCACGCCCTTGACGTGGGAGGGGGCGTCGGGGCGCACGTCGCGCCGCCCGGTCTTGATCGTCGACTTCTTGTTCACGCGGGACTCCTGTCGTTGCCGGTGGCCGGTACGGTGACGGACCGGCCACCGAGGTCGGTGAAGAATCGGGTGATGTGCTCGCGTACGTCCTTGCCGCCCGTCAGGCCCCGCCAGTGCGCGCGGATGGCTCCGACGAGCGCGTAGCAGTCGTCCACCGGCACGATCCAGGCCTCCTGGTCGACGAGCAGCGCCTCGACGTCCGGCTCCAGCCGCCGCAGCACCGGGTTGTCGCGCCGCAGCAGCTCCCAGGCGGTCCGGTCGGCAGGCGCCCGTACGGCCCCGGCCGGGCTCGGGTAGTACAGGACCGGGTCGCCGGTGTCCGAGTCGTGGATCAGGAACACCGTGCGCACCGGGGCCCGCAGCCGGGCCCATGCCCCCTCCTCCAGGCGGAAGCCGCTCAGCCGCCAGCGGCGCTCGGGCACCAGCCGGTAGTGCCCGCCGCCGGCCGCCGCGTGGTCGAACAGCACCTGGCACGCGCGGCAC
>NZ_JBSFTC010000459.1:0-6538 GCF_053590415.1 Nonomuraea sp. NPDC003201 | reverse complement strand
GTGGAACCGGCACCCGGGCGGCGGCGCGGCCGGGTCGGGCAGATCGTCGGCGATCTCGTACGCGTGCCGCTCCCGCCGCCGCCCCGGGTCGGGCACCGGCACGGCGTGCAGCAGCGCCTCGGTGTACGGGTGGCGCGGCCGCCGGTAGAGGTCGGCCGTGCCGGCGTCCTCCACGACCTTGCCCAGGTACATGACGGTGACCCGGTCGCTGATGTGCTCCACCACGGACAGGTCGTGCGAGATGAACAGGTACGTCAGCCCCAGCTCCTCCTGCAGGTCGGTGAGCAGGTTCAGGATCTGGGCGCGGACGGACACGTCCAGCGCGGAGACCGGTTCGTCGGCCACCACGAGCCGGGGCCCGGTGATCAGCGCACGCGCGATGTTGATGCGCTGCCGCTGGCCGCCGGAGAACGCGTGCGGATAGCGCCGCATGTACTCCGGTCGGAGCCCGACGCGGGCCAGCATGTCCGCCACCCGGTCCGTCAGCTCGCCGCCGGAGGCGATGCCGTGGGTCCTGAGGGGTTCGCCGACGATCTGCTGGAGCGTCATCCTGGGGTTGAGCGAGGAGAACGGGTCCTGGAAGATCACCCGGATCTGCCTCCTGAACTCCTTCAGCCGGGCCCCGGTCACCGTGGCGAGATCGACCTCGTCCCCCGACGCCGTCCGGTAGAGGATCCGGCCCGCGGTCGGGTCGGCCAGCCGCGCGACGCAGCGGCCGAGCGTGGTCTTCCCGCAGCCCGACTCCCCCACCAGGCCGAGCGTCCGGCCGGGCAGGATCGTCAGATCGACCCCGTCCACGGCGCGGACGACCCCCGTCGGCCTGCGGAACAGGCCGCCGCCGATCGGGTAGTGCTTGGCCAGCCCCTCGACCTTGAGCAGGGGTCCGGCCTCCTCGGCGGCGGGGGCGGCCCGCTCAGCGACCTGGAGCACAGCGGTTGAGGGCTCGGCCGGGGGCTCGGCCGGGACCTCGTCGAGATGGCAGGAGGCCACGTGCTCCTCGCCGTACCTCTTGAGCGGGGGTGGCGTGGTGTCGCAGAGCCCGTCGATCGCGTGGTCGCAGCGGGTGTGGAACGGGCACCCGTCCGGCACCCGGTGCAGCGACGGCACCATGCCGCGGATCGCGGTCAGCCGCCGGCGGGCCCCGCTGCCCCGCAGCTCCGGAATCGAGCGGAGCAGGGCGCGCGTGTACGGGTGGCGGGGGTCGGAGAAGATCTCCGCCACGGTGCCGCGCTCGACGATCTTGCCGAGGTACATCACGGCGACCTCGTCGGCGATCTCCGCGACCACGCCGAGGTCGTGGGTGATGAACAGGATCGCCATGTCGTTCTGCGCGCGCAGGTCCATCATCAGGTCGAGGATGCGCGCCTGGGTGGTGACGTCGAGCGCGGTGGTCGGCTCGTCGGCGATCAGCAGCGCCGGGTCGCAGCACAGCGCGATCGCGATCATCACGCGCTGGCACATGCCGCCCGACAGCTGGAACGGGTAGGCGTCGAAGCGCCGCCCGGCGTCCGGAATGCCGACCTTGCGCAGCAGCGCGACGCCTTCCTGCCGGGCCTCCTGCCTGGTCAGGTCGCGGTGCAGCCGCAGGGCCTGGGAGAGCTGCGCGCCCACGGTGTACATGGGCGACAGGGACGCCATCGGCTCCTGGAAGATCATGCCGATCTCGCCGCCGCGCACCCGCCGGAGCTCCTCCCCGGCCGGGTCGAGCCCGGCCAGGTCGGTCGCGCCCTTCCAGCGGATCGAGCCCTCGACGATCCGGCCCGGCCGGTCCACGAGCTGCAGGATCGAGCGCGCGGTGACGGACTTGCCGCACCCCGACTCGCCGACCAGGCAGACGGTCCTGCCCGCCGGGACCGGCAGGTCCACCCCGTCCACGGCCTTGAGCACGCCTTCCGAGGTGAAGAAGTGGGTGCGCAGCCCTTCGATCCTGAGCAGCGGCTCTTCCACGAGGTCCTCCCGCGTCAGTGCTTGTACGGGTCGGCCGCGTCACGGAGGCCGTCGCCGAAGAAGTTCATGGCCAGCACGGTCACCACGACCGCGATGCCGGGGATCAGCATCCAGGGCGCGGTGGACACGGCCCGGATGTTCTGCGCCTCCTGCAGCAGCACGCCCCAGCTGATCATCGGGGTCTGCAGACCGAGCCCGATGAACGACAGCGCGGTCTCGGCCAGGATCACCGACGGGATCGACAGCGACAGGTTGGCGATGATGTGGCTGGTGAACGACGGCAGCATGTGCCGGAATATGATGCGCAGGCGCCCGGCGCCGTCGGCGGTCGCGGCCATCACGTACTCCTCGCCGCGTACGGCGAAGAACTTGCCCCGCACCTCCCTGGCCATGCCGGTCCAGCCGACCAGCGAGATGACCACGGTGAGCGCGAAGTAGCGTTCGAGCTGGCTCCACGAGGCCGGCACGGCCGCGAACAGCGCCATCCAGAGCGGGATCGTCGGGATCGACATGATGATCTCGATGACACGCTGGATCACCGTGTCGGTCCGGCCGCCCACGTATCCCGACACGCCGCCGAGCACGATGCCCAGCACCAGCGAGAGCAGCACGCCGACCAGCCCGATCGACATGGAGACCGTGGTGCCCTGGATGATCCTGGACAGCAGGTCGCGGCCGACCGAGTCGGTGCCCAGCAGGTACATGTGCCCCCCGCTCGAAGGGCCGATCAGGTGCCGGTCCCAGGGGATGAACCCGAGCAGCTCGTACGGCTCGCCCTTGACGAAGAACCCGACCGGCACCTTCTTGCCCTCGTCGGCCTCGAACGACAGCGCCAGCGTCTCCGGGTCCTGCTTGAAGGTGTACGGGTGCACGTACAGCCCGGTATCGGTGTCGAAGCGCAGCGCCTGCGGCGGCGCGTAGGTGTAGTCGGCGTTGGTCCTCTGACCGGAGCCGGGGGCGAGGAACGGCGCGAAGACCGCCACCAGGTAGATGGCGACGGTGACGAAGCCGCAGACCAGCGCGACCCGGTGGCGCTTGAAGCCCCACCAGACGAGCTTCCACTGCGACGCGACGGCGAGGGTCTCATCCTTCACGATCGGGCCCTCCTAGTACCTGAGCCGGACGCGCGGGTCCAGCCAGCCGAGCGCGAGGTCGGAGACCAGCGTGCCGACCACCACCAGCACGGCGCTGATCAGCAGGATCGCCCCGGCCAGGTACATGTCCTGGGCGAGCAGCGCGCGCAGCATCAGCGGCCCGGTGGTCTGCAGGTTGAGCACCTTGGAGGTGATCGCGTCCGCCGCGATCAGGCCGGGCAGGACCCAGCCGATGGTGGAGAAGAACGGGTTCATCGCCACCCGCACCGGATACATGATCGTCATCTTCCGCTCGGGCATGCCGCGCGCCCTGGCCGCGACCACGTACGGCTTGCGCAGCTCGTCCAGCAGGTTGGCGCGGAGGACGCGGATGTTGCCCGCGGTGCCGGCCGTGCCCCAGATGACGATCGGGATCCACAGATGGGCCACCAGATCGCCCACCTTGGCCAGGCTCCACGGGGCGTCGCGGTACTCCGGCGACAGGATCCCGCCCGCGTTCAGGCCGAAGAACTTGAGCCCGACCCACATCAGCACCAGCGCGATCAGGAAGTTCGGCACGGCGAGCCCGAGATAGCCGAGGAAGGTGAAGGTGTAGTCGCCCGCGGAGTACTGCCGGATCGCGGAGTAGACGCCGATGGGGAACGACACCGCCCAGATGAAGACGAGCGTGACCAGCGACAGCGTGATCGTCAGCGGCAGCCGCTCGGCGAGCAGCGCGGTGACCGGCCGGGCGTAGTCGAAGGACTCGCCGAAGTCGCCGTGGAACACGATGTTGGAGATCCACTGCCAGTACTGCACGACGACCGGCTGGTCCAGGCCGTAGCGCTCGGTCAGCCGGGCCACCTCGCCCGTGGGCACGGCGTCGCCCTGGGCGGCCCGCTGCGCGGTCAGCGTGGTCAGGTAGTCGCCCGGCGGGAGCTGGATCACCACGAACGTGATGACGGAGATGGCGACCAGCGTCGGGATGAGGACGAGGACGCGCCTGCCGAGGTAGCGCAGCATCGGCTCAGGCCCCGAAGTACCAGGTCGGCACGTTGACGAGCCCGGGCGAGAGGAACTGGAACGCGTCGGGATAGCTCGCCGGCACGTTCTTCAGCTTGTTGCCGACGATCGCGTAGCCGTCGGTGGGCAGGACGATCCCGATGGCGTAGAACTGCTCCTTGGCGATCGCGAGGACCTGCCGGAACAGCTCCTTGCGCTTGGCCTGGTCCGGCTCGGTCCGCATCTGCCAGTAGAGCTCCATCTGGCGCAGCGTCTGTGCGGGCGGCTTCTCCCCGTCCGCGCTCTTGCCAAGGGTCTGGAAGTACATGCCCCAGCGGGTGGCGTAGTTGGACTCCTCCCCGTTGGGGAACCACCAGCGCGGCTCGTCGATCTCGATGCGCAGACCGCCGTCCCCGGCCCAGACGTTCGCGTCGTGGTCGTTGGCCTTGGCCGCCTTGCGGTCGTAGAACAGGGTGCGCTCGATCGGGTTGACCTTCATCTCGACGCCGACCGCCGCCCAGTTCTGGCGGACCAGCTCGGCGGCGTTGGCCCACTCGGGGAACAGCGTGATCAGGTCGAGCGAGAAGCGCAGCCGGTCGCCGCCCGGCAGCAGGCGGAAGCCCTCGCCGTCCTTCTTGCTCAGCCCCGCCTTGTCGAGGTGCTGGTTGGCCAGGTTCACGTCGTACTGCGTGTACTGCTTGGCCATCTGCTCGTCGAAGAACTCCGAGTTGCGGTGCGGCGCCGCCTGCCAGGGCTCGCCCTGGCGCTGGTAGGCGGTGTTGATGATGTTCTGCCGGTCGATGGCGTGGGACAGGCCGACGCGGAAGTCCTTGTTCCTGAAGACCTCGCGCAGCTCCTTGTTCTTGTGGCACAGGTTCAGGGAGATGATCATCCGGTTCATCGTGGTCGGCTCGACCTTGATGAAGTGGTAGCCGCCCTTCTGGCGTCCCTCGGCCAGCACCGGCTTGTTCACGTCGGAGTTGATGTGCCTGGCGTGGAAGTCGAGCTTGCCGTCCACGCCCTGGAGCAGCATCACCTCGGCCTCCTGGATGATCGCGAACTCCAGCTTGTCGATGTAGGGCAGCTGCGCGCCGCCGGAGTCGACCTTCCAGTAGTACGGGTTACGCTCGGCCACCGCCCGGTCGCCGGTGTTGAGCGGGTCGGTCACCACCCACGCGTGCAGGGTCGGGCGTTCGGGGTTGTTCCACCACTTGATCCGGTCCTCCCAGTAGGCCGCGAACTCGCCGAACCCCTTCTTCTTCATGTCCTTCTCGACGTCCTTGTTGTACGTCGGGTGGAAGTCCTTCAGGTAGTGCTTGGGGTAGAAGCCGAAGTTGGCCCCCGTCCAGGTGGCGGTGCGGCAGCCGTCGACGAAGTCGCCCTTGGGCTTGGCGAAGGTGAGCTTCACCGTGTGGTCGTCGACCTTCTCCACCTTGGCGCGCTCGCCGTTCACGTGCAGCAGCGGCGGCACTCCCGTGGGGGTCACCTGCTCGTTGAAGTAGACGTCCTCGATCGCGAACATCACGTCGTCCGCGGTGAACGGCTCGCCGTCCGACCAGCGCATGCCCTTGCGCATGTGGAGGGTGTACTCGGTGCCGTCGGCGTTGGCGGCGACCTCCTTGAGGGTGCCGGGCATCGTCGTCTTGCCGGCGGGGTCCATGCGCAGCATCGGCTCGTAGCCGATCAGGCGCTCCAGCCACGGGTCGTCGCCTTCGCCGAGGCAGGCGCCGTGGTACGTGCCGCCGTAGCCGCCCAGGCCCTCGGGCCCGTCCACGACCAGGCGGTCGGCCATCTCGGGCAGCCGTTCGGCGAGCGGGGGCAGCTTGCCCGCCTTGATCTGGTCGGCGAGCATCGGGGCCTCCAGCGGGCGGTCGGCCTGAGGTGCGCTCTTCGACGGCTGCGATCCGCCCTGTGATCCGGTGGCGGTGCACGCCGACAGCGACGTGGTGACGAGGAGGGCGCCGCCGCCGAGCCTGATCAGGTCGCGACGGCTGAGGCTGGAGGGATCGGGTCGATAGGCCATGTCGAGACTCCAAGAACGGCTGGGGGCGAAGGGCTTGGTAACCGGTTACTCGACAAGTTGCGCTGAACGTTAAAAGCAGTTGACACGGTCGTCAAGACCCGTCCGCGAAGCATCGATTCCGGAAATTCCCGGCTTACCAGGGGGTTCACCACGCGGATAGCCGGAGTTGTTAGCATCTCGTTACCTTCGGCCGCGACGGCTCTTGACGGCGATTGTGGCGCGTGCGTATGTTCGGCCCGAGCCGACTAGTAACCGATTACCTGGAGGTGGTCGTGCGCGCTGACCGCCCTCGCGAGCACTGGGTGAAGGTGGCGGACGGGCTGCTCGACGCCGTGCTGCCGTACGCCTCCCCCGGCTTCGCGCAGTACCGGCTGCCGGGCCGGACGAGCTGGTCGGGGCCCGGCTCCGACGGGCTCGAAGGGTTCGCGCGCACCTTCCTGCTCGCCGCGTTCCGCCTCGCGGGCGATCCGGCCGGCGCGCCCGCGGGCCTGCT
>NZ_JBSFTC010000458.1:0-6578 GCF_053590415.1 Nonomuraea sp. NPDC003201 | reverse complement strand
CCGCGGCGTTCGCCGCGAGGGTGGGGGCCGCGGCCGTGCGCCGGGCGGGGGCGCAGGATTCGTACCCGACGATGGCGGAGGTGGAGGACCTGTGAAGCGCGGCGGCGTCATCAACGCGGCCCTGGCGGGTGCCCTGGCGCGGCTCGGGCACACCGACGAGCTGCTCATCTGCGACAGCGGCATGCCGCTGCCGTCGGGGGCGGACGTGGTGGACCTGGCGTTCGTGGCGGGCATCCCGTCGTTCGCCGACGTGCTCGACGGCATCCTCGCCGAGATCGTCGTCGAGGGCGCCACGGCGGCCGAGGAGGTCCGGGCGGGCAACCCCGCCTGCGCCAAGCTGCTCGGCGAGCGGCTGCCGGAGCTGGCGTACGTGCCGCACGAACGGCTCAAGCGGCTCTCCGCCGCCAGCAGGCTGGTGGTGCGCACCGGGGAGGCGCACCCGTACGCCAACGTCATCCTGCGCTGCGGCGTGGCCTTCTGACCGGGCTTAAGTGCCCTCAGGCCACGCGGTAGGTCTGCGCGGTGCCGGTGCGCAGCGTCAGGCCGTGGCCGGGGGTGCCGGTGTGCGGGCGGGCCTGGCCGCCGGTGGGGTCCGCGGCGCCGTCGAACAGGGTGGACTCGATGCGCTGGTGGTCGTGGAACCACTCGATGTGGCGCAGGTTGACGGTGGCGGCCGCGGCCGGGAGGTGCAGGTTGGGCGCGCAGTGGGCGGAGACCTGCAGGTGGTGCCCGGCGGCGATGGCGGTGGCGGCGAACCAGCCGGTGTAGCCGCCGCAGCGAGTGGCGTCGACCTGGAGGCAGTCGACGGCCCGGGCCTGGCACATGCGGTTGAAATAGGGCGGGTCGCAGCCGTACTCCCCGGCGGTCACGTCGGCGGCGCAGTGCTCGCGGACCAGCCGCAGCCCGGCCAGGTCGTCGGAGGAGACCGGCTCCTCGAACCAGGTCACCTCGTGCTCGCGCATCCGCTCGGCCACGCGGACGGCCTGCTTGGCGCCGTAGCCGCCGTTGGCGTCGACGTACAGCTCGGCCCGCTCGCCGATGACGCGGCGGGCCAGCGCCACGCGGCGCAGGTCGCGCTCGGGGCACGTCCCGGAGGACTCGCCGATCTTGATCTTCACCCGGCCGATCCCCTGGTCGTGCACCCAGCCGGCGAGCTGGGCCGTGGTGGCGGCGTCGTCGTACGTCGTGAAGCCGCCCGAGCCGTACAGCGGGACCTCCTCGCGCGCCGCACCGAACAGCTGCACGAGCGGGACGCCGAGCAGCCGCGCCTTCAGATCCCACAGCGCGACGTCCACCGCGGAGAGCGCGTATCCGGCGACGCCGGGCCGGCCGGCGTTGCGCACCTGCCGGTTCATGGCGGCCGACAGGGCGGGGATGCCGAGCGCGTCGGCCCCGATGATCGTCTCGGTCAGCAGTTCCGTGACGAGAGACGCCGTGGCGGCGGGGGCGTAGGTCCAGCCGATGCCGGTCATGTCGCCGGCCGTCACCGTGACGACCACCAGCGTGGTCGCCCGCCAGGCCAGGGTGCCGTCGCCTTCGGGCTGATCGGTCGGTATCCGGTACGCGCTCGCCGCGACCCGCTCGATGGTGCTCACCCTGTCCAGCACTACCCCGCACACCCCCGCCAAACGCGCGCCGCGAATTTCCCGGCCCATTGCCGAATAGTTCAGCGGGGCGTAAACAATTCGCCCGGTAATTACCGGCAGCGCTCCATCGGACCGTCGCCCGAGTTTATTGCCACGACACAACGGACAGCCATCTCTCATGTTCTGGGGGAAACGACGCGAACGGCCGTCGCGGCCATGATGTTCGCCCGAGCCGCGAATCTGTGGCGACGGCATGATTGTGCCTCTTCTCGCGATGCGGCCGGGGCGGTGTGCGTCGACGACGCGTACCGGCACTGCGAGCAGATCATGCGCACTCAGGCCCGCAACTTCTCGTTCGGCCTGCGACTGCTGCCCGCCCCCAAGCGCCGCGCGCTGAGCGCCGTCTACGCGCTGGCCCGCAGGATCGACGACATCGCCGACGGCGACGGCCCCGCCGGGCGGCGGCTGGCCCGCCTGTCCGCGATCCGCGGGATGCTCGACGGGACCGCTCCCGCGCGGCACGACCTCGTGCTGGTGGCGCTGTTCGAGGCCGCCCGCCGCTATCCGATCCCGCTCGCGGCGTTCTCGGACCTCGTCGACGGCTGCGCCGCCGACGTGCGCGGGAGCACGTACGAGACGTTCGACGACCTGGTCGGCTACTGCCGGTGCGTCGCCGGCTCGATCGGGCGGCTCTCGCTGGGCGTGTTCGGCGCGGAGGACGCGGAGGACATGGAGGCGGCCACGCCGCTCGCGGACGCGCTCGGGGTGGCCCTGCAGATCACCAACATCCTGCGCGACCTGCGGGAGGACCGCCTGGCCAAGCGGGTCTACCTGCCCGCCCACGACCTCGAACGGTTCGGCTGCACCCTGGACGTCGACGCGTACGGCCGGTTCAGCGACCCGCCGGAGCGCCTGGCCGCGCTCGTCAGGTTCGAGGCGGACCGGGCGCGCGACTGGTTCGCCACCGGGATGCGCCTGCTGCCCATGCTGGACGCGCGCAGCGCCGCCTGCACGGCGACCATGGCCGGCATCTACCGGTGCCTGCTCGACCGCATCGCCGCCGATCCCGCCCGGGCGCTGGCCTCCCGGATGTCGCTGACGACGAGGGAGAAGTCCATGGTCGCGGTACGTGCCCTCGCGAGGCGTGGGAGTTGATCGCTGCCGCGCTGCTGGCGGTGCTCGCCGCGGTGTGCAACGCCGCCACGTCGGTCCTGCAGCGGCGAGCGGCGCGACCGCTGCCGCAGGAGCTGGGGCTGCGGTTCGGCCTGATCCGGGCGCTGATCGGCAACCCGCTGTGGCGGTGGGGGATCGTGGCAATGATCGGGGGCTTCCTCTTCCAGGCGGCGGCGCTGTCGAAGGGAGGCATCGCCCTGGTCCAGCCGGCCCTGGTGATCGAGCTCCCGTTCACCATGATCATCATGTCCTGGGCGTTCGGCACGGTTCTGGACGGGAAATCGTGGCTGGCCATCGGGGCGCTGTCGGCCGGCCTCGCGATGTTCCTCGCCGCCGCGGTCCCCGGCCCGGGGCGGTGGTCACCGGACACGGCCGAATGGATCATCGCCGCCGCCGCGACCTCGGCCACGATCGCCGCGCTGGTGACGGTGGGGGCCATGACCAGGGGGCCCATCCGGGCCGCCACGCTGGGCGTGGCCGCGGGCATCGGCTTCGCCTTCACGGCCACGCTCATCAAGAAGTGCACGATGATCCTGGCGGACGACCCCCGCGCGCTGCCGGTCTCCTGGCCCCTGTACGCGATGCTGGCCGCGGGCCTGTGCAGCCTGTTCCTCCTGCAGAACGCCCTGCACAGCGGCACCCTCGTCGTCGCCCAGCCGGCGTTGACCATCAGCGACCCCTTGGCGGGCATCCTGTACGGCGCGCTGATGTACGGGGAGCCGATCCGCGCCGGGCCGTGGCTGGTGATGGAGGCGGCGGGAGCCGGGCTCCTGGTCTACGGGGTCATCGTGCTGACCCGTTCGCCGCTCATCCAGGATCAGAGCGCGGCCCCCTCGGCGCGGAAATGAGGCCCGCCTGGACCGGCATCGAGGAGAACAGCGCGGAGGCCCGGTCCACCTGGCGCTTGCGCGATCGCGGGTCCTCGAGCAGGTCCAGCGCCGCCAGCAGCTCCGACGCGGTGCCCGTGTGGAGGCTCACCCCGGCCCCGGCCATCGCCCGCGCGCCGGCGAGGCCGTGGCCGCCGATGGGCCGGTGGATGACGACCGGCAGCCCGGCGGCGAAGGCCTCGTGGCAGGTCAGGCCGGAGCCGTTGTCGACCAGGGCGTACGCGGCCGCCATGAGCTCCGGCACGTCGTCGCGCCACCCCAGCGCCGGGCCCAGCCCGGCGGCCCGCAGGCGGCGCCGCAGCTCGGCGTTGTTCCCGCACAGGACGATCGGCGTGTACCGCCCCGACCCCGCCAGGGTGCGCGCGGTCGCGACGACGTCCCCGACGCCCCACGAACCGGTTGACACCAGCACGAGCCGGTCGCCGGGGTCCACGCCGACGCGGCCGGCCACTCCCCCGGGATCGGCCACCGCCCGCGCGAACTCCGGGCGCACGACCGGGGCGCAGCAGAGCGCCGGGCGGCCGCTCCGGGCGGCGATCTCCCCGACGATGTCGGGATTCGGGCACAGATACCGGTCGTTGCCGGGGTGCAGCCACAGCCGGTGCACCGTGAACTCGACGATCAGCACCGTGCTCGGGCAGGGCAGCCCGCCGCGCTCACGCAGCAGCCCCGCGATCTGGGCCGCCAGGTGGAAGGTCGAGACGACCTCGTCGGGCGAGCGGGCGGCGACGAGGCGGCGCAGGGCGGGCAGCGCGAGCACCGTGAGCGGCGAGGTGCCCGCGGCCCGTTTGCCGACGAAGAAGACCTGGTAGATGACGTCATAGAGCCAGGGGGCGCGCAGGATCATCCAGCGGTATCCGCGGCGCAGCGCCGATCCCAGCCTGAACGGGAGCAGCTGGAGGACATCGATGATCTCTGAATCGGCATTCTCGGCCGCGAGCCGGGCGGCCAGCTCGGCGGCGACCCGGTCATGGGCGCTGCCCATCGGCGCGCTGAGAATGAGGACCAGCCTGGACATCTCATGTCCCCCGATCGGCCGCGCCGCGCTGCCGCTCGGGCTCGCCTGCCTGGCGCTGCTGCACGCGGGTCCCGCCGTCACCTGGCTGCCGCCGGTCCGCCGGCGGATGCCCTCCGTCGCCGGCGTCGGCGACCCCGGCCATGTGGCGCTCACCTTCGACGACGGGCCCCATCCCGGCTCGACCCCGCGCTTCCTGGACGAGCTGGGGCGGCTCGGCTGTCACGCGACCTTCTTCGTCCTCGGCGAGCTGCTCGAACGCCACCAGTGGCTGGGCCGCCGCATCGTGGCCGAGGGTCACGAGCTGGCCGTGCACGGCTGGCGGCACGGCAACCCCTTGCTCGCCCCGCCGGGACGGCTGACGGCCGAGATCGGGCGGACCGCCGACCTGGTGCGGGCGGTCGGCGGCGTGCGCGCGACGTGGTATCGCCCGCCGTACGGCGCGCTCAGCCTGGAGGCGCTGGTCTCCGCCCGCCTGCACGGGTTGCGCCCCGTGTTGTGGACCGTCTGGGGCCGGGACTGGGAGGCGGCGGCCACGCCCGGCTCGGTGCTGGCCACCGTGGCGGCCGGGCTGCGCGGTGGCGCGACCGTCCTGCTCCATGACTCCGACCACGCCTCCGTTCCTGGGTCCTGGCGACCGGCGCTCGACGCCCTCCCCGCGCTCGTGGAGCGCTGCAGGGGCATGGGCCTCCGCGTGGGCCCGCTGCGCGAGCACGGCATCGCGTTTCCATAACGGCCACTCCCCCTTTCCCGTGGAATTCAAACGGCGTTTTCCCGGCCCGGCCCGCGAGTAAATTCCGCGCAAATGGCCGGGCAGCGGAATGCCGTCATGTTTGCGTTCCCCAGGGCCGGATAATTTCCCTGTCGTGCGGTCAGAGAGATGCCATTCGCGGGAGCCGGCGGAAAAGGCGCGCCGGGAGAACTTCCCGGTGGCCTCCCGGCTGCTTCCGCGCCGGCACCGCGACCACCTCATGGCTCTGTACGGCTTCGCGCGCACGGTGGACGACCTCGGCGACGAGGGAGACCCCGGCGACCGCCTGGGGCTGCTGGACGAGGTCGAGGCCGACCTCGCCCGGCTGTACGACGGCCGGCCGCCACGGCTCGGCCCGCTCCGCGCGCTGGCCCGTACCGTCCAGGAGTGCTCGATCCCCGCCGAGCCGTTCCGCCGCCTCATCGAGGCCAACCGGCTCGACCAGACGGTCACCCGCTACGAGACGTTCGACGAGCTCCTGGGCTACTGCGAGCTGTCGGCCAACCCGGTCGGCCATCTCGTCCTGTACGTGTTCGGCGAGGTCAGCGGCCCCCGCCTGGCCCTGTCCGACAAGGTCTGCTCGGCGTTGCAGGTCATCGAGCACTGCCAGGACGTCGGCGAGGACCACCGGCGCGGCCGCGTCTACCTGCCGCAGGAGGACCTGCGCCGGGCGGGCTGCCCGATCGGCGATCTCGCGGCGGCGGCCACGTCACCCCGGTTGCGCGACGTGGTGGCCGTGCAGGCCGCGCGGGCCGGGACGATGCTGGCCGAAGGGGAGCCGATCGTCGCCTCGTTGTCCGGCTTCGCCCGTACGGCGGTCGCGGGCTACGTCGCGGGAGGCCACGCGACGCTGGCCGCGCTGAGCGGCGCCCGCTACGACGTCCTGGGCCGAGCCGTCCGGCCACGCCGCGTACGCCTGCTCGGGGCGTGGGCGCGTGTCCTCATGACCATGAGCCGGCCCGACGCGGGTCTGCGACGACTGCCGTCGGCATGAGAGGGCTGCCCCTGTGATGACGATCGCGCCGGTGGCGGTGGTCGGCGGCGGCCTGGCCGGCATCACGGCCGCCCTCGCACGAACATGGCCTGGCTCTCCCGGCTGCCCGGGGTGGTGAACCCGCAGGCCGAGCAGCGCAGAGAGGTGCCCGGAGCGGGAACCTTGTGCAGCG
>NZ_JBSFTC010000457.1:0-6617 GCF_053590415.1 Nonomuraea sp. NPDC003201 | reverse complement strand
TGTCGCTCTTCCTATCGGTGACGCTCACCGCCGGCCTCCTCGTCACCGAGGTGGGCCTGGGCGGCTCCGCCCCGCACACCCCGGGAAACCTGCTCGCCGCGCCTCCGGCCGACGCCAAGGCGCTGCTCACCCTGGCCGCGCGGGCCGCCGCCGACCAGGGTGACACGGTGCCGTCCCGAGGCCAGTACGTCCACACCAAGACGCTCGCCCAGCAAAGCCTGTACACCAAGGACAAGGCGGGCGCGACGCAGTACACCAAGGTGATGGTCAACGAGGAGCGCTGGGAGGCCGCCGACGTGGGCAAGCCCTGGCTGGGCCGCAAGCAGGCCCTGTCGGCCACGGGACCGGCGCCACGGAAGTTCTGGGACCGCGGCGTCGAGGACATCCTCTACGAGTCGTCGGGTTGCCCCGGCCAGCCGGCCTACGCCCGGCTGGGCGCCTGGCCGACGGACCCCGCCCAGGTGCGCGCGAAGATCGTGGCCGACACGGGCGAGGAGCCGCTGCGCATCTGGACCTCCCTCCAGGGCCTGATCCGCGAGTCCGTGGTACGGCCCAGCCTGGGCGCCGCGCTCTACCAGGTGGCCGCCGGGCTGGACGGCATCGTGCTCATCCGCGACGCCGTGGACGTCTCCGGCCGCCCCGGGCTGGCCGTCGCCATGGACGAGGGCAACGGCCGCCGGTCCGAGCTGATCTTCGACCGGCAGACCTATCGCTACCTGGGCGAGCGCACGGTGGTCGTCGAGGACAAGAAGGTGAAGCTGCCCAACGGCGAGTACATCGAGAAGAAGGGCGCGGTGAACGGCGTCGCCGTGCTCGCCGTCGATCTCGTCCCCGGCCTGCCCGAGGTGTCGCCGAAGGCGTCCCGCATGAAGATCCCCTGCTGAGACTTTCCCCCTGATCCGGCCTTTTCGGCCGGGAGTTCTGTTTCGCATGCCCACATTTCAACGAAGGAGTACACCCATGTTCATCGCCAAGGCCGTGGCGGCCACCCTGCTCGCCGGTTCGTTCGGCGCTCTCGCCGCAGCGCCCGGGGACGACGCCGCGTACGACAAGCAGCGGCAGATGGAGGACAAGCGCGTCGCCTGCATGACGGAGCAGGGCCTCGCCTACGTGGCCGCGCTGGCGCCCGAGCGCCGGTGGCAGCCGGGGGAGCGGGAACGGCTCGCGGGCGATCTCACGGCGCTGCGGACGTACCGGGCCAGGTACGGCTTCGGCGTCTGGTCCCCGAACACCTATCCCAAGGACGAGGTCGTCAACCCCGTCCAGTACGAGAACCCGAACAACAAGACGCTGATGTCGCTCTCGGCCGCCGACCTGAAGAAGTGGCGCGCCGCCGACGAGTCCTGCTTCTCCCAGGCGGTCAAGGAGGTGCTGGGCAAGACCGTCACCTCCCAGGAGGACTACTACGACCAGCTCGAAGCGGCGGTGAACAAGTCGCTGAGCGTCCTCGACCAGGACAAGGAGCTCGTACGGCTGGGCAAGCAGTTCGCCACGTGCCTGGGGGTCGGCGAGACCAGGCCGACCGCGCTGGACGGCCTGAGCCACACGAAGATCGTGCGGCAGGCCTCGGAGGTCGCCAGGAAGGCCTGGAAGGGCGAACTGCCCAAGGCCCCGAAGGGCAAGACCGTCATCTTCCGGCCGAACCTGAAGCCGGCGGAGGCCAAGCCGTACCTGGACAAGGAGATCAAGGCGGCACTGAAGGACCTGGAGTGCGGCAAGGCCTTCTACCCCGCCTACTCACCCAAGGCCGTGGAGATCACGTCGCGGGTCTACCAGGAGTTCGGCAGGGAGGGCGCGGCCCAGGCGATCGCGTCCCGGATCTACCGCAAGATCATCTGACCGGACGGTGACGGCGGGCCGCTCGTAGCACCCGGGCGGCCTGCCCTAGGCCGACGCGGTCGTGATCACGCAGTTCGACCTGTTCGAACGGAACGGGGCGGGCTGGGAGCGGCTGTCGACGCGCCACGTGCAACGGCACCACTCCGAGCGGACGGCACGCGAGGCGGCCGAGCAGGCCGGACTGCACATCATGGCCACCCACGGGCTGGTGGGGACGTCGGCACGGGACCCGGCCGACGAGGACGAACACGACCGGATCCTGTACATCGCCCGCCGATCCGACCCGGCCGGCTGACGGGCTCGCAAGGACGATGACCCCGCGCCGCCCTGCCCCTGCACTCCTCCTTACCTGGTCGCCTCGGGGCCGTCTGCCCAGGTCGACGCTCCACGCGCGGCCCGCCTGAGCGCCGTCGTCACCGCGGACCTGCCGGCGATCTTCTTGTCGGCCTCATTCAGGTAGGCGCAGACCCCGGTCGGCGTCGACTGCCCGAACCCGCCACCCAGACGCCCGCGCCGGGAATCAAGCCTTGATCGCCGTACCCTGGGCGGAGACGAGGCGCCAGGCGCCGTGGTCGTCGGCGGCGTAAACGTGGGTGTAGCGGCTTCCGGCGCTGAACGTGCCGCCGTCGGGATTGGTGAAGTTCATACCGGTACGCCCGACGACGATGCCAACTGGGCCGATGACCCGGACGATCGCCTCGTCCGGGAACGAGTGGATCTGCGGGAACGTCAGGGAGCCGGAGGCCACCAGGTCGAGCAGGATCCTTTTGTCGGCGACGGCCCCGTCCTCGACCCCGACCAGGACGAAGTCGTCCGCCAGGAGCTCCTCCAGAACGGCGGGATCGCTTGCCACCAGGGCGTCGAAGAAGCTCTGGTCGTGCTTGAGGAGGGTGATCCGATCGAAGCTGCTCATGTCGCGACGGTAAACGCTGACGCCGGTGACAAGGTCAAGCCGGCCGCAGAGGCGCGTTCATCCCGGCACTCCACCCACACCAACGACGGACATCCTCGAAAGCAGGGGAAGGAGCGCACCTCCGGCGGCCACCGGGTCCATGGCGAGTGGGCGGTGGCCTCCGCCTTCGCCTCGGCCGGCACGGACGGTAAGGCTGGATGGGCCTGCCTTGGCTGGCATGGACGGTAAAGCCGGACGGGCCGGCCTCGACGAGCACGCACGATGAGGCCGGAGGTCCGTGCTATTCCGTGTCTTCGACACGGTCCGCGAGGCGTTCGTGGCGTTGCCTGGCGGCCTGCGCGGTGCCGAGCCCGAGCCCGAACGCGATCTCCTGCCAGGTCATGCCGCGCCCCCGCGCCATCTCCAGCAGGCTGACCTCCAGCGCGTCCAGCTCCCCGCGCACCAGCGGGAGGAGGCTCAACGCCGCGGTGATGTCGGCGTGGTCGACCTCCGGTTCGCCCTCATCGAGCCGTGCGGCTCCGCTGAGCAGGAACGTCACGAGCCTGACGGCTTCGTGCGGGCCGATGGCCGAGGCATGGACCTGCCGGCCGCGCTGCTCATCGGTGATCGCGTGCCGCTCGGCGATCCGGAACAGGGACGCGTACACGCGTTGCGCGCGCGCCTGCTCCGGATGCGGAGGGGTGAAGGGGTCGAGGTGGTGATCGGCATCTGTGGGCATGTGCTCACCATGCCGCAACACTCAAACCGATGTCAACATATCGTTTTAAACAGAACGTTTAAGATCGCGGTCCGCCAAGCCAGAGGACAGACGGGTCCCTTCGCCGAGCAGGTGACACCGCCAGCGTCTTTCCGTTGGGGCCGGGAGAGACTCAGAGCGCCGCCAGGATGTGGTCGATCCTCTCCGGCGTCAGCGGCCGGTCGAGCATCGCGTGCAACCGGGCCCGAGCCCTGCCGCGATTCTCCTCCGACTCCTCAGGGGACAGGGCACGCCTGGCGTAGAACTCCAGCAAATGCCCCTGCACCACGATCGCCATCGAGAAGTCGACCGGCTCGGCCACCACCGCAGGCCCACCTGCGCCCCGATAGGCCCGGTAGGCCGTGACCGCGTCCTCCAGGGGCAGATCGACGAGGATCCCCGCCAGCTCGAACGCCGGGCGCGCCGGCCCGCAGTTCTCCCAGTCCAGCACGATCACGCCGCCGTCGGCCGCCCGGCACACGTCCACGTTGACGTCGCGATGGCAGGTGGTGATGAGAGAGCCGGGCGGGGCGACCAGGGAGTCCAGCGCGACGAGATCGGCAAGCGCCCGCTCCAGCGTCGGCGCCCACTCACCCCCGGCCGCCGCCAGCTCCTCCCACGCGGCCCGGCCGACCGGCTCGGAGAACCACGGGGCCACCGCCCCCGACGCCGGATGCCCCACCCATGCAGCCCGGCCGTCACCACGCCGAGCTCGGCCGCCGTGACCACCTCGCCCGGCACCAGATCCACCCATTCGTAGACCCGCCACCTCCCGTCGAGCAGCACGTCCCCGTCAACCGTCGTGACGTGCCGCGGCAGGCGCACCCCTGCCTTCCCGGCGGCCAGCTGGAACGCGGCGTCCTGCCGCGCGGCGCTCTCCTCGGCGGGCGCGAGCAACTCCTTCACGGCCCACGAACCGCGCCGGGTGTCCAGCCGCCAGATCCGGCCCAGCTCGCCACGCGCCGCGTACACGGCCGGCCCGACCGGCTCCCCCAGCCCGTACGCCCGCGCCACCACCCGCATCGCCTCGTCCACGGACCCCTCCCCACGGCACCCGGGCCATGCTGTCCTCACTCGCGGCCCTCGGCAACCCGGCAGGCGCCACACGACGAGACGGCCCCGGCGAGGTGCTGGGCGCCAAGGCTGCCGCGGCGCAGGCCGTCAAGGACCTGACGGGCCGCACGTTGACCTGCTGGGACCAGGACGTCTCGGCCGTTCCATCCACGGCGCTGGAGGAGGCTGACGGCGAGCGTCCGTGCCCTGGCAGTCGGCGTGGCGGACGGGCATCCACGCCGACGACGGGGATCGGCTCGCCCACATCGACGACTTCGGGCCCGCCGCGTCAGCACCACTCCGAGCGCTGGCTAAGCTGCGGCGCATGGCGCGAATTCTCCTCTTGCACTCGATGTACGGCCTGCGGCCCGCCGTCCACCAGGCCGCCGACCGGTTGCGGACGGCCGGCCACGAGGTGCACGTCCCCGATCTGTACGACGGCCGGGTCGTCGACACACCCGAGGAGGGGACCGCGATCAAGGAGGAGATCGGCCGCGATGAGCTGCTGAAGCGGGCCGTGACCGCAGCGGCCCCGCTGTCCCCGGACGGCCTGGTGTACGCGGGTTTCTCGCTCGGCGCGGCGATCGCGCAGACCCTCGCCCTCGGCGACGAGCAGTCTCGAGGGCTGCTGCTGATGCACGGCACCTCCGACATGGCCGACGACCTCTCGGCCGACGACCTGCCGGTCCAGCTTCACGTGGCCGATCCCGACACCTACGAACCCGCCGACTGGTTGAACGCCTGGTACATCCGGATGCGCCGGGCGCGGACCGACGTGGAGGTCTTCCGCTATCCGGGCGTCGGCCACCTGTTCACCGACCCCGACCTGCCCGACTACAACGCGCCGGCCGCCGAGCGCGCCTGGGCCATCGCGCTGGACTTCGTCGCCGACCTGTAACCGGCGGCCCCACCGGTCTCGGTGAGCCGCCGATCAGCGGCCGCGGAAGTTCCTCTCCGAGGCGTCACGCCCCGCAGCTCGACGAGCTCCCGGACCTGCGGCCGAACCGGTGAAAGCCGAGCGACACCGAACCGCGCCTGGCACCCCGCGACGGCCGGCAGAGAGCCGGTTGCCGTCTTCGGGTGGGAGGGCGGGCTCGGGACGGACGTGCTGCTGTCCGGCGGCGAACGCCAGCGGGTCTCGATCGCGCGGGCGCTGCTGAAGAACGCGCCCATCGTGCTGCTGGACGAGGTCACCTCCGCGCTGGACCCGGTGAACGAAACGGCCGTCCACGAAGGCGTCGAGCGCCTGATGGCGGGCCGGACGGTCGTGATGGTGGCGCATCGGCTGCGGACCGTCCGGCGCGCCGACCGCATCGTCTTCCTGGACGGCGGCCGGATCGTGGAAGAAGGCGGCCACGACGAACTGCTACGCCGATTCCTGGAACACCGAATATGCCTTCACGCCATTTTGCTGAGCCATTATTCGGGAAGACTCTACAACACCGCTACAAATGCTCTACAAATTCAAAATACAGCCTCCCACCTGCATGAATGAATCTATAAATGACCCCCAAGGCATGGCTTCGTAGGCGATTTCAGCACCGTTCAAGAAAATTGTCCAGCTCTTGTCGAGCGGATTGTCAGCCCTTACTCTCCAGGTGATCAAATCACTTTCTCCTTTCACCTGGAGGCACCCCTTGCGCCGATTAGCGCTCCCCGTCGCCGTCTCGGCGATGCTCCTCCCCTTCCTCGCCCCGGAGGTCTCCGCCGCCGCGCTCGCCGACCCGCCACCGGCGAACGTCCAGGAGGTCGGTCCCGGCCAGTACTCCTCCGACACCAAGACCTTCAAGCTCACCGAGCTGGACGTGTCCGCGGGCGCGATCAGCCGCAAGCACGGCGTGGCCCTGACCGCCGGTGATCTGGCCAGGCCGCAGTCGGCCCCGGCGACCCGGCCCGAGCTGGGTGTCTTCGGGCCGGGCTGGCAGGCCGAGTTCGCCGGCGGAGAGATCAACCGGAAACTCGAGAACCAGAACGGCACCATCGTCGTCACGGAACTCGACGAAGGCACGTCGACCAGCTACCCCCTGAAGAGCAGCGTCTCCTTCCCCGACGGCGGCGGCATCCAGACGTACGAGG
>NZ_JBSFTC010000456.1:0-6631 GCF_053590415.1 Nonomuraea sp. NPDC003201 | reverse complement strand
GCTGAGCCAGGGCCACGGCACGGTGTCCGCCTCGCTGGTCTCCTCCATCGCCATGGCGGGCCTCGCCGTGGTCGCGGGGGACGTCTCGCTCACGTACGGCGAGCTCGGTGCCCGCGCCGACCGGCTGGCCCGGCGGCTGCGGGCCCTCGGCGCCGGGCCCGGGGAACGGGTGGCGCTGTGCCTGGAGCAGTCGGCCGGACTGGCCGTGGCGGTGCTCGGCGTGCTCAAGGCGGGGGCCGCGTACCTGCCGCTGGATCCGGAGCATCCGCCCGAGCGGCTGGCGTACGTGGTGCAGGACGCCGGGGTACGGATCGCGGTGACCGATTCGGCCTCCAGGGAGCGGTTGCCCGATGGCCTGCTCACGGTCGGCCTCGACGAGCCCGGCGGCGACGAGGCGCCGGTCCCCCAGGACGTGACCCCCGACGACCTGGCCTACGTCATCTACACCTCCGGCACCACCGGAAGGCCCAAGGGCGTCGCGATCCAGCACCGGCAGGCGCTGGTCTATCTCGCGGGCCTGCGGGAGCGGCTGGGGATCGAACCCGGCGGCTCGTACGGGCTGCTGCAGTCGCTGGCCTTCGACTTCGGGGTGACGGTCTTCTACGCGTGCCTGATGACCGGCGGGACGCTGCACATCATCCCGCCGCGCACGGCGGGGCACGAGCTGGCCGAGTACGTCCGGGACGCCGGCATCGACTACCTCAAGATCACCCCGTCCCATCTGGCCGCGTTGCAGGCCGACGTGCTGCCGCGCAAGCTGCTGATCCTCGGCGGCGAGGCGGCGCCCCGCGACTGGGCGGAGGAGCTGGCCGCGTCCGGGCGCTGCCGGGTCGTCAACCACTACGGCCCGACCGAGGCGACGGTCGGCGTCACCACCTATCCGGTCGAGGGCACCGGCGGCACGACCACCACGCTGCCCATCGGCAGGCCGCTGCCGGGGGCTCGGGCTTACGTGCTGGACGAGCATCTGGAGCCGGTGCCGATCGGCGTCGCGGGGGAGCTGTACCTCGGCGGGGACCGGCTGGCCAGGGGCTATCTCGACCGTCCCGCCCTGACCGCGGAACGGTTCCTGCCCGACCCGTACGGCCCGCCCGGCGCTCGGATGTACCGCACCGGCGACCTGGCCCGCCACCTCCCCGACGGGAACCTGGAGTTCCTCGGCCGCCGCGACCTGCAGGTGAAGATCCGCGGCTACCGGGTGGAGCTGGCCGAGGTCGAGTCGGTGCTCGGCCGGCATCCCGGCGTGACGTCGGCGATCGCCGACATGCGCGGCGGTCTCCTCGTGGCGTACCTCCTCGCCGAGTGCGGTGAGGCCCGGCCGGAGGCCGCCGAGATGCGGACGTGGCTGGCCGAGCGGCTGCCCGACTACATGATCCCCGCCCGGTACGTGTGGCTGGACGAGCCGCCGCCGCTGAAGTCGCACGGCAAGGTGGACCGGGCCGCCCTGCCCGACCCGGCGCCGGAGACGACCGGCCGGTTCGAGCCACCGCGATCCGCCGCGGAACGGACGGTCGCCGCCGTTTGGTCCGAACTCCTCGGTGCCGCCGAGGTCGGCGCCACGGACGACTTCTTCGAGCTCGGCGGCCACTCCCTGCTGGCCATGCGGGTGGTGGCCCGGCTCAGGCAGGAGCTGCCGGAGCGTGCCGTCACCGTGCTCGACCTGTTCAAGCACCGCACCGTACGCGAGCTGGCCGCGCTGCTGGAGTCGGACGGCGACGGCCCGCGCCACCTGCTGCACCGGCTCACCCCCGCCAGGACGGCCACCTCGACGCTGGTCTGCGCGCCGTACGGGGGCGGCAGCGCGGTCATCTACCAGCCGCTGGCCGACGCGCTGCCGGCCGACTGGGCGCTCTACTCGATCGCCGTGCCCGGGCACGAGCTGGGCGAGGAGTCCCGGCCGCTGGACGAGGTCGCCGACGGGTGCGTACGGGAGATCCTCGACGGCATCGAGGGCCCCGTCACCCTGTATGGCCACTGCGGCCTCGGCGTGATGCTGGCCGCGGAGATCGCCCGCCGGCTGGAGGACGCCGGCCGCGAGGTCGAGGCGGTGTACCTCGGCGGCGTCTTCCCCTTCGCGCGTCCCCGCGGCCGCCTCTCGGGCCTGACCGAGCTCATGGAACGCATCCGCGGCGACCAGGCCTGGATCAACGACCTGCGCTCCGCCGGCCTGGACGTGGAGGAGGTCGGGCGCGACCAGCTCGACCTCATGGTCCGCAACCGGCGGCGCGGCACCCGGCAGGCGGAGCGGTACTTCACCCGGATGTTCGAGGAGTCCGCAGCCGGGTCGGACGGGGCCCCGCTGCGGGCGCCGGTGATCGCGCTGGCCGGCGAGCGTGACCCGGCGATGGAGTTCTACCAGGAGCGCTACCGCGAATGGCACGTGCTGTCGGAGCTGACGGCCCTGGTCGTGCTGGACGAGGCCGGACACTTTTTCCTGAAATATCGGGCGGAGGAGCTGGCGGCCATCGTGACCGGCACGCACCGCGCCATCGCCGAGGGACGGACCGAGCCGCTGGCACGCGCACCGCGATCGACGTGGTGGCTGGAAGGCGTGTCCTCGGGAGACTCCCCGGCCCCCTCGGAGGAACGCCGGGCGCGGCCGGGCATGGGGCGGTTCGCGCTGGTCGCGGCCGGGCAGCTGGTGTCGATCCTGGGGTCGGCGCTGACCGAGTTCGCCGTGCCGCTGTGGATCTACACGACCACCGGCTCGCTGGCGAACTTCGCGCTGTTCGCGGTGCTCGGGCTGCTGCCCGGCATGCTGGTCGCGCCGCTGGCCGGGGCCATCGTGGACCGGCACGACCGGCGCGCGGTGATGCTCGCCGGGGACGTCACCGCGGGCGGCGTGCAGCTGGTGCTCGGGGTGCTGCTGTGGACCGGCAACCTGGAGATCTGGCACATCTACCCGCTGCTCGCGCTGCTGTCGGTCGCGCTGACCTTCCAGCGGTTCGCGTACGCCTCGGCGATCCCGCAACTCGTCCCCAAACGCTTCCTGGGCCACGCCAACGGGGTGGTGCAGCTCGTCACCGGCACGGCCCAGGTGGCGGTGCCGCTGGTGGCGGTCGGGCTGATGGCGGTCATCGGGCTGGAGGGCATCCTCGTCGTCGACGTGCTGTCGTACGTGTTCGCGGCCGCGGTCGTGCTGGCGGTCCGGTTCCCCCGGAGCATGGCCTGGCGGCGGCGCGAGACGGTCATGGCGGAGATCGCCGGCGGCTGGCGGCTGACCTGGGGGAACCGGGGCTTCCGCGGGATGCTGGTGTTCTTCGCCGTCCTGAACGTGTTCCTGTCGCCGCTGTTCCTGATGATCTCGCCGCTGGTGTTGTCGTTCGCGACGCTGCAGGACGTCGGGCGGGTGTCGCTGGCGGGCGGGATCGGCGTGCTGGCCGGCGGGCTGCTGATGGCCGTGTGGGGCGGGCCGCGCCGGGGGCGGTTGCGCGGGGTGCTGCTGTTCACGCTCGCGCTGGCGGGGTTCTGCGTGGTCGTCGGCGTACGGGCGGATCTGGTGGCGATCGCCGCGGGGGCGTTCGGGATGTCGCTGTGCCTGACGCTGCTCAACGGCGTGTACGCGACGATCATCCAGGTCAAGGTGCCGCAGCGGTTCCACGGGCGGGTCATCGCGCTCAACACGCTCGTCGCCTGGTCCACGCTGCCGATCGGGTTCGGGCTGGTGGCGCCGTACGGGGCGACGGTGCTGGAGCCGCTGATGGCGCCGGACGGGCCGCTGGCCGCGACGGCGGGGGCGTTGCTCGGGACGGGGGAGGGGCGCGGGATCGGGCTGATGTACGTGGTCTTCGGGCTGGTCATCGCGCTGATCGCGGTGTGCGCGATGCGCGTGCGGGTGCTGGCGCGCTTCGATCGCGAGGTGCCCGACGCGCTGCCCGATGATCTCGTCGGGATCGAGGAGCTGCGGCGGCGTGCGGGAGGGGAGCCATGATCGTTCCGGAGCTGCTCGCCAGGCGGGCCGCGGAGGAGCCCGAGCGGGTCGCGCTGGAGGTCGCCGGGGGCGGCACGCTGACCTTCGCGGACTGGCACGCGCAAGTGGACTCGCTGGCGCGCGGGCTGGTCCGGCGCGGCGTGCGGCGGGGCGATCGGGTGGGGTTGCTGTTCGGGGCCGAGAACTGGACCGGCTTCGCCGTGGCCTACTGCGCCGTACAGCTGGCCGGCGGGGTGGCCGTGCCGATCTCCGACCGGTTCGCGCCGGCCGAGGTGGCGTACATGCTGGAGCACTGCTCGGCGACCGGCGTGCTGCACGCCGGCAAGGGGCCGGCCGCGCCGCCGGACGGCGGGTACTGGAGCGCGGTGCCGGCCGAACTGGAGCCCGGCTCGCGCGAACCCGAGCCGCCCGGCCCGGCGGATCTGGCGCAGATCCTCTACACCTCCGGCACCACGGGCCGGCCCAAGGCGGTGGCGGCCACCCACGCCAACCTCACCTACGGCAGCGCCACCCGGGCCAACCGCCGCAGGTTCGGGCATTCGCGGCTGCTGCTGCACGCCTTTCCCATCGGCACCAACGCCGGCCAGGCCATGCTGATCAACGCGCTGGACGCGCGGCCCTCGGTGCTGACCCTGGCGCGGTTCACCCCGGGCAGGTTCGCCAGGCTGATCGAGTCGCGGCGGGTGGGGACGGTGTTCCTGGTGCCGGCCATGGCACTGGAGCTGCTCAACGCCGGGCTGCACGAACGGCACGACTTCTCCGGCGTGGTCCTGCTCGGGTCGGCGGCCTCTGCGCTGCCGGCGGCGCTGTGCGCGCGGCTGGCGGCGGCGTTCCCCAAGGCGACCGTGACGAACTACTACACCTCGACCGAGGCGGCGCCCGCCCAGACCGTCATGATCTACGACCCGTCACGGCCCGCGGCCCTGGGCCGGCCGGCGCTCGGCAGCGGGCTGAGGATCACCGGCCCGGACGGCACGCCGCCGGCGGCCGGGGAGACGGGGGAGATCTGGCTGCGCTCTCCCGCCGCCGCGCGCTCGTACTACCGGGACCGGCAGGCCAGCGCGCACACCTTCCGTGACGGGTGGGTGCGGATGGGCGATCTGGGCTACCTCGACGCGGACGGCTACCTGTATCTCGTCGACCGGGAGAGCGACGTCGTCAAGTCCGGCGCGTTCAAGGTGTCGACCGTGCAGGTGGAGGCGGCGCTGCACGAACACCCGGACGTCGCCGAGGCGGCGGTCACCGGCGTGCCGCACCCCGTGCTGGGCACCGTGCTGGCCGCGGCCGTCGTGCCCCGTTCGCGGGCGCCGCGCGTGACGGAGCTGCGGGCCTTCCTCATGACCCGGCTGGCCGCGCACGAACTGCCGACACGAGTGATCTTCGTGGACCACCTGCCCAGGAACCACTCGGGCAAGGTCGTCAAGTCCGGCCTGCGCGATCTGCTGAAGCAGGCGGACTCCGTGATGGAAACAGGCTCTAGGGAAACAGGCGCTGTGGAGAAAGAAGGCGGGAGATGACCGGATCGTGGCCGGCCTCCCCTGCGCAGCAGGGGATGTGGCTCACCGAGCGGGCCGGGGTCGCCGGGCGGGCCTTTCACATGCCGCTGGCCGTGTGGCTGGACGGGCCGCTCGACGTGACGGCCCTGGCGGAGGCGTGTGAGGAGGTGGCGCGCAGGCATCCCGTGCTGGGCGGCGTGCTCGCCGAGGACGGCGGTGAGCTGCGGGTGGTCCCCCACGGGGTGCCGCCGATGCGCGAAGGCGGCGACCTTGAGGAGGAGCTGGCCGGGCCGGTCGATCCGGGCGAGGGCCCCGCGGCGCGGTTCACGCTGATCCGGGAGGACGCCAAGCGGCACGTGCTGCTGTTCCAGGCCCATCACGCGGTGTTCGACGGGGAGTCCAAGGACATCCTGCTGCGGGACCTGGCCTCCTGGTACGGGGGCGCGGCGCCGGCGCCGCTGGTGCTGACGCACCCGGAGGTCACGGTCCAGCAGCAGGTCAGGCTGGGGGACGCGCTGCCGGACGCGCGACGCTACTGGCAGGACCGGTGGCAGGACCAGCGGGAGCTGCACCTGCCCGGCCTGACCGGCGTGTCCGTGGCCGCGGCACCCGGCTGCGCCCTCGACTTCGTCGTCGAGGACCTCGGCGGGCTGGCGGGGCGGCTGGAGGTCACCCGTTTCGAGGCGGTGCTGGCCGCGTTCGTCGCGCTGCTGCGCGCGTACGGCAACGCGCGGCCCGCGGTCGGCGTGGATCTGTCCACGCGGACCGAGCGGAGCAGGGACCACGTGGGCGCCTTCGTCAACGAGCTGCCCGTGATCGGGGCGCCGGAGGCGGGCACGTTCGGCGAGTTCGCGCGGAGCCTGCGGGTCGAGCTGCGGCGGTTGTACCGGCACCGCGAGGTTCCGCTGGCCAGGGCCGTGGACGGGATCGGCCCGCGCGCCGCGCTCACCCCCGTGTCGCTCAGCTACCGCCGGCGGCCCGAGACGGGCCCGCTGTTCCCCGGGCTGGGCGCGTCGGTGGAGTGGATGATGTTCAACGGCTGGGTGCGCAACACGCTCCACCTGCAGATCGTCGACGACCCTGCGGGTACGGCGGCGCGGCTGCAGTACAACCCGGCGCTCCTCGACCCGGCGGGGGCCGAGCGGATCCGGGAGGATCTCGCCGCGCTGCTGGCGGCGCGTCCGGGTCCGTGGCGACCGCCGCC
>NZ_JBSFTC010000455.1:0-6657 GCF_053590415.1 Nonomuraea sp. NPDC003201 | reverse complement strand
CCCGCGGGCGGGGCGGTGCCGAGCAGGCCGTACCGGGCCTGGCCCACGGTCTCCCGGTACGGCTCCCGCTGGAGCCCCGGCTGTTCCTGGACCCTGGCGTGCACCGCCACGGCGTGCGAGGCGACCTGGGCATGGGCGGAGGCCGGCAGGAACCACGACAGGAGAAGAAGCAACGCGGCAGGCAGCGTCGTGCGCATGTCGCCTCCTTCTCCTCGAGCCTCAACCTAGCCCAGGAAAGACGTCACCGGGTCAAGGACAAGGGCTGAGCTGGAAGTGCCAGACGACCGCGACCGGCATGCCGCTCATGGCCGCGTCCGCGGCCTCCGGGCACCAGTACATGATCTCGTAGGAGCCCTGCGGCGGGAGCGGGTCCGGCGGGCGGGTGCCGGGGACCAGCGGCAGGGGCGGGCGGCGCGGCTCCTCGCAGTGGCGCACCTGGAAGCCGAGCGGGAGCGCGGCGGCGAGGTAGTCGCTGAGCGAGCGGGGCCGATCGGCCGGCAGCGCGGGACGGCCGTCCGGACCCGGGCTGGGCGCGGCCGGGGCCAGGTAGGTCGCCATCGGGTGCGGGTCGGTGATGATCAGGTGGCCGCCGGGACGCAGCACCCGCGCGAACTCCGCCAGCACCGGCGCCAGATCCGGCACGTGCACCAGCGCGAGGGCGCACACGACGGTGTCGACCGCGTCGTCGGGCAACGGCAGCCGATGCAGATCACCCATGGCCAGCCCCACGGCGGGCAGGACGCGCACAACCTGACCCGACCGCTCACCCGAAACCTCCGCTTCCGGGCCCCGCAGGCTCCGCGCGGGCGAGACGCCCGTGTCCGGGCGCCGCCGGGCCTGGGCGAGCATCTCGGGTGAGGTGTCGACGCCGATGACGCGGTGGCCGAGCTCGGCCAGGTACGCGGCGTGCCTGCCGGTGCCGCAGGCGGCGTCCAGCGCGATGCCGACCGGGAGGCCGTCGAGGATGCGGCGGACCACGGGCTGCTCGGAGTCGATCATCTGGTTGCCGCCCGCGTCATAGTGCGGCGCCCACGTCCGGTACACCTCCCGCGACCCGATCGCGCCGACCTCGGCCGTCACCCCGTCCGCGTCGGCCAGGGCGGGCGCGTCGAGCAGCGCGCGGACCTCGGCGATCCGGGCCCGCACGAACGCGCGGTCCGAGCGGCCCTCCCTGAAGGCCCGCAGCAGGGCCACGCCCTCCAGGCCCAGCAGGTAGCCCAACTGGCTCAGATAGGTCACCGCCCGACGATAACCACCCGGCTCCGGACGACTCCACGGATTATCCCCGGCACCGATGCGTCCTGCGGCGACAGCTCACATGGAGAGCTCCCAGGTCACCGGCAGCGCCACCGGTCCCCGTACGACCATCCCGCTCTTCCAGCCAGTTCCCCGTCCGCGACCTCCGCCCGCAACCCGGGGAGACGGCGCAGCGCGTTCTGGTAGGCGGCGGCCACGTCGATGGCGAGGTCATGTGAATCCTTCCTCAGGGGTCACTCTGGTCACAGGAGACCCCCGGGCCCGGATGACACAAATCTCAGACCCGGCTTCGCTGCGGGACTCGCTCCGGGTTCGCCGCCCTGGTGACGTACTGGGGGACGGGGGCGCGGTCGTCGCCGGTGTCGCGGGTCAGGCCGTACCGGACGATGCCCTTGGCCGGGTCGGGCCTGGCCGAGAGGTCATCCCAGACCTCCTGCCAGGACTTGGGCGCGACGGTGAGGTCGATGTCCGTGCCGCTCTCGTTGTTGTGGAAGGTGACGCGGCCGTCGAGGTAGTAGAACTCGTTCTGCCACATCTGCTGCTGGCCGCGCGGCAGCCGGGCGAAGCCGGTCTCTGGGGAGCCCATCCAGGTGACGCCGGGCGCCTGCTCGTCGTCCATCCGCCGGCCGCCGCCCGACGCGACGTGGAACAGCTTGCCCTTGAGCCCGGTCCAGGTCGCGGGCGGGAAGGGGCCGACGCGGTTGCGGTAGAGGATGCCCCAGCGGACCTGGACGTAGCCGCGGCCGGTGACGGTGACGTAGTCGCCCCTGTGGGTGATCGACGGGGCTCCGCCGTACCTGGAGTATCCGTGCTTGCCGCCGATGGCGACCGTGCCGGCGGGGCGCCGGGGCAGCGGGGCGGGCGGCCGGTTCTTCGGCGGGGGCTGGTCCACGGCGTCCACCGTCAGTCCGTACGGGCTCCGCGCGGGCCTCACCGGACGGCGCGAAGAGGCGGGCGAGGACGACACCACCACCGGTGTGGCCCGCCGGGACGGCGCGGGCTCGGGCAGGAGGGTCTGGACGACCACCGCTCCCCCGGCGATCAGCGTGACGCCGGCCGCGGTGACCGCGATCGGCTTGGCGGCCAGCGCCGAGCCCGCCGCCGCCTTGCCCTTGGCCAGCAGGCCGCCCTTGACGACCGGCGCGGCGGCCGTACGCGCGATCTCCAGCAGACCGGCGGCGATGCCGGCGGGGACGGCCACCGGGCCGAGCCCGGCCAGCAGCCGCTCGGCCGGCACCAGGTCGGAGACGTGCTCGCCGCAGACCGGGCAGTCGCGCACGTGCCGGGACAGCCGCTTGCGCCACAGGTCGGACGGGGCGCCGTTCCAGGTCTTCGCCACGGCGGCCAGCTCGGGGCAGGGCGGGCGGGCGGCCAGCGCGCGCACCACCGCGCGGGCGGTCTCCAGGCGGCCCTTGGTGCGCTGGACGCGTACGGCGGCGTGCTGCTCGTTCGTCCCCAGCGCGGCGGCCAGCTCGGTCCTGGCCAGCTCGCCGGCCACCTCCATCCACCACAGCGCGAGCACCTCGCGGTCGTCGGCGTCGAGCCAGCGGGTCGCCTCGGCGGCCTCCTTGCGCTGCCCGGACAGGCCGAGCCGGGTGACGGTGAGGGTGGCGAAGTCGGAGGCCGCGTCGGCCAGGCCCATCGCCTCGTCGATGGCGGCGAGCGCGGCGCCCGGCGCCTGCCGCCACTCGCGTACCTGGTTCAGGGCGATGGCGACGAGCCAGGAGCGGAAGCTGCCCGGGTCGCGCAGCCCGGACACGCCGGTCACGACCCTGGCCATCGTCTCCTGAACGACGTCGTCCACGTCCGGGTGGCCGTTCATGGCGCGGCCCACGATGTTGTACACGAGCGGCAGGTGGCTCCTGACCAGTTCGTCGATCGCGTCACGGTCGCCCGCCATGGCGGCGAGCACCGTTTCGACCTCGTACGTCGGCCGCGCGTACATCCAGCACCTCGATCCGGAGCCTCCGCTGCTCCGATCAGGAGACAGGAGTGTCACCGTTCCGATAACACAAAACGCGCATTGTTCCACTTATCGCCTACGAGGTGTCAATGCTCGCGTCAACCTGGCGTACAACTGCGGCTCAGCCCACCGTGGTTCGCAGCGCCTCCGCGTTGGCCGCCAGGAACTCCCCGAACGTCCGCGGCTCGCGACCTGTCAGATCCCGGACCGCGGTCGTCGTGGCGGCCAGCGAGCCGCCCGCCACCTGCCGGGAGAGCTCGGCCAGATCGTCGGCGAACCGCGCGGGCAGCCCCTGCGCGCGCACCCCGGCGGCCAGCTCGTCCGGGGACAGCTCGGCGTGCTCGACCTTCCGGCCCAGCGCGGCCGAGAGCTCCTGCGCGAGCTCGGCGTAGGTGAGCGCCCGGGGGCCCGTGAGCTCGTACGTCTCACCGAGGCCGCCCGATCCGGTGAGCAGGGCGGCGGCGCAGGCGGCGATGTCATGGCAGTCGATGTACGACACCGGCGCGCCCCCGTAAACGTCGAGGAGCTTGCCGTCGGCGGTGAAGGCCGCCGTCCCGGTGATGAAGTTCTGCATGAATCCGCCGGGCCGCAGCATCGACCAGCCGAGCCCCGACGCCTTGAGGTACTCCTCGATCTCCCAGTGCGCGCCCTGGGCCAGGCGGCCACCCCGCTGGGCGCCCGAGACCGACACCTTCACCACGCTCGACACCCCGGCGGCCCGCGCCGCGTCAATGGCCGCCCTCTGCTGGCGGACCATCGGCTGCTCGCCGTCCACCGGCTGGGCGCCGCCCGCGTTGAGGAAGAGCCGGTCGACGCCCTCCATGGCGGCGGTGAGCGAGCCGGGGTCGTCGAAGTCCCCGATCACGACGTCGCAGCCCAGGGCCCGCCCCTTGCCCTCGTCGCGGACGAGCGCCCTGAACGCCACCCCCTTCTCCCCCAGGAGCCGCACGAGGTGCGTGCCGATGGAGCCGGTGGCTCCGGCAACCAAGATCATGACAAGCCTTCCGCTAAGCTGAGGCAACCTCGAATAAGGCTATATCGAGGCAGCCTCGAATTACTAGGGAAGCCCGCATGACCACGACCCGACGGCCCCGCGCCGACGCCCGCCGTAACTACGAGCGCCTGCTCACCGAGGCCGACGCCGCCTTCATGGAGCAGGGCGTGGAGTCCAGCCTGGAGGGCATCGCCCGGCGCGCCGGGGTGGCCATCGGCACGCTCTACGGCCACTTCCCCAGCCGCCGCGCCCTGATCGGCGCGCTGCTCAGGGACCGCAACGCGACCCTGTTCGAGCTCGGCGAACGGCTCCTGACCGGCCCGGCTCCGGACGCGCTCGCCGCCTGGGTCCGCGCGGCCACGGCGCACGCCGCCACCTATCGCGGTCTGGCCGCGTTGATCGCCGGTGGCCTGGACGACGAGGCGTCGGAGCTGCACGCCTCGTGCGTGCGCATGGCCGAGATCGGCGAGCGAATCGTCGCGCGGGGGCGCGAATCGGGCGCGCTGCGCGCCGACGCGACCGGCGCGGACGTGACCGCCCTCACGTCCGCCGCCGCCTGGCTCCACGAGCAGGTGTCCCCCGCCGCCGCCGACCGCCACATCACCGTCACCCTGGACGGCCTCGCCGCCTCCCCCTGACGACCGATCTCACGGGTCCATCGGGTCGTGCTGCAGCGCCTTGGGGCGCTCGGCGTCCTCGCCGGGCTCGGGCGCCGAATCGGCGCGCCGGCCGGCGTACAGGCTGGTGAGCGTGACGGTGACCAGGACCCCGACGATGACGCCGAGCGAGGCGAGGGTGGGGATCTCGGGCACCCACGCCCAGATGCCGTGCGCCCAGTGCAGGACCAGCTTGACGCCGATGAAGGCCAGGATGACGGCCAGGCCGTGGTTGAGGTGCCGCAGCTTGGCCAGCGCGTCCCGCAGCACGAAGTACAGCGCCCGCAGGCCCAGCAGCGCGAAGGCGTTGGTGGCGAAGACGAGGAAGGGGTCCTCGGTCACCCCGTAGACGGCGGGCACCGAATCGACGGCGAAGACGATGTCGGTGGCGAACACCGCCACGGTGGCCAGGGCCAGCGGGGTGATCGCCAGGCGGCCGTGCTCGCGCACCATCAGGCGGAAGCCGCGGTAGTCGGGGGTGACCTGGACGAACCGGCGCAGCAGCCGGACGCTGCGCATGGAGGAGACGTCGACGTGCTGATCCTCCCCCTTCAGCGCCTCCTTGAGCACCTTGCCCGCGGTGACGATCAGGACCGCCCCGAACAGCAGGAACGCCCACGTGCCGCTCTGCAGCGCGGCCGCACCCAGCGCGATGAAGATCACGCGCAGCACGAGCGCCCCGATGATGCCGTACAGCAGCACCCGCTGGGTCAGCTCGTTCGGCACGGCGAAGGCCGTCAGCAGCAGCATGAACACGAACAGGTTGTCGACCGACAGCGACTTCTCCACCACGTACCCGGTGAAGAACTCCACCGCCACGCCGGTGCCGAAGGAGCCCCACAGGTACGCGCCGAAGCCCAGCGGGAGCACCAGGTAGAACGCGGACCAAGCCAGGGCCTCGCGCATGTGGACCTCGTGCGGGCGCCGGGTCAGCAGGATGTCGATCACCAACAGCAGGACCAGGGCGGCCACAGTGACCGCCCACAGGGTGACGGACGCGA
The DNA here is from genome assembly GCF_053590415.1 of Nonomuraea sp. NPDC003201. Taxonomy (NCBI): domain Bacteria; kingdom Bacillati; phylum Actinomycetota; class Actinomycetes; order Streptosporangiales; family Streptosporangiaceae; genus Nonomuraea; species Nonomuraea sp. NPDC003201. The sequence goes on along the minus strand of NZ_JBSFTC010000455.1, from coordinate 786 downwards.
TACTGCCCTGATCGGGCGCAGCCAGAAATGTCCCCACGGACATGAAACCTCCTCGAACGTGCTCAGCCGTTCGAGGTCTCCTTCACCCGGGGGTAGCGGGCGGCCGTCCGGGGACGCATGGTACGTCCGTACTGACCGGATCGGCACTTGGGAAGTACTCCCCTCGCAGCCCCAGAGTAGGACATATCCCGCCAAGGCTCCACTATGGTGCCCGGATCAGGTGATGGGGACGTCCTTGAACTCCCCGAGCCCCAGCAGGTCGAGGTCCGCCCTCTTCGCCGTCCACGGCACTTTGTCGAACTCCGCGACGAGGAATTGGGATTTGGCCGGGGCGATGTTGTTGACGGAGGTCCAGCTGGAGCAGATGCAGAAGCCGTTCTCCTCGATGAAGGGGCGGAGCGTCCTCGGCGCGCCCTTGTAGGTCAGGCCGATACTCGAGAGATCCTCCGAGTCCCGGCCCAGGATCGTGTACAGGTCCGCGTACGCGCCGTCCTTGGCGTCGTTCCGCACGGTCAGCTCAAGCCGGAGGTCTCCGTCCACGCGGTACAGGTTGTCGATCGTGATGTGGACCGGCACCCGCTGGCCGTCCAGGTTCCGCACGGACGTGTCCTGCTGCGCGAGCGGGGGGACGCCGCCGTCGTACGCCGCCGGGGAGGTTGCGGTGGCCGGGGACGCTCCTCCGCCGTGGGCGGCCGTCTCCCAAGGATGCCAGGCCGCGGTGACCGTGGCCCCTGTCACCATGAGCGCGGCCGCGACCGCCACCGGGGCCTTCCAGCGGCCGGTCGC
>NZ_JBSFTC010000454.1:0-6658 GCF_053590415.1 Nonomuraea sp. NPDC003201 | reverse complement strand
GTCGCCGCCGCGGCCCGCGTACGGTCTCAGAGCTTCAGGCCCACCAGCAGCGGGTCGTGGTCGGAGGAGCGGAACGGGTCGGGCGCGTACAGGGCGGGCGGGTTGAACTCGGTGTTGTAGTCCATGAACCGGCCCTCGTCGGAGTTGATGTGCCAGATGGTAGCTCCGGTGACCAGCTTGCCCGCGCTCCTGTCGGCCAGCACGTGGTCGAGCTCACCGGACAGGCCGTCGAAGACGTAGCTGTAGCGGTCGTCCTTCTTGACGTACCTCTTGCTCAGGCTGGTCAGCCCGCCGTCCTCGAACGCGTGGATGGGGTCCTCCTCGCCGTAGGCGTTGATGTCGCCGAGGACGAGCACGTTCTGCAGCTTGAGGCTGTCGATCAGGGCCAGCACGGCCTTGGCCTGCTTGACGCGCTTGGCGTTGTAGCAGGACTGCCCGTCGCCCTGGTCGGCGTCGGCGCCGGAGGCCGGGCCGTCGGCGTCGGTGCAGCCCTTGGACTTGAAGTGGTTCACCAGCACCGTGAAGGACTTCCCGCCCGCGCCGGCCTTGGCGAAGGTCTGCACCAGCGGCGGCCGGTTGAAGATCGGGTCGGACGACGACCGCGCCGGACCGGTCGGGGTGACCTTGGCCGGCTGGTAGATCAGCGCGGTCTGGATGAGGTCGGTGCCCGGGTTGGGGTGCGTGATCGCCTTGTACGTGCCGGCGCCGGCCTTGGCGTTGAGCGCGTCGACCAGGGTGTTGAGCGCCACGTCGTTGTTGCGCTCGACCTCCATCAGCCCGGCCACGGCCGGGTTGAGCGTCGTGATGTTGGCGACCAGCTTGGCGAGCTGGCGGTCACGCTCCGCGGCGGTGGTGGCTCCGCGGGACTTGAGCGTGGTGAACCAGTTGAGCGTGTTGAGGCTGGCCACCTGGACGTCGCCGCCGACCTTGGCGGGCTTCGCGGGGCGGGGGTTCTCGGCCCTGAAGACCACCGGCTTGGTCGGCTGGACGCGGTAGGCGTCGAAGCCGTACGTGAGGACGCCGGTCAGGTTCTTCACCTCGTCGCCGATGCGGACGGTGTTCGACCCCTCGGTGTGGTACGGCAGGACGGGCGGGTTCTGCACGCTCGAGGCGTCGTCGAGGAGGACGGCGCGCCGCGCGTCCTTCTCGGTGTTCACACCCTCGCGGTCCGTCGGCTGCCACAGCCGCCCGCCGCCCGCGAGGGTGATCTCACCGAACCGTCCGAGGTTGTAGATCTCGGAGGCGGCGAGGTCACCCTTGAACGTGACGAGCATGCCCTCGAAGCGCTCGAACGTGACGCCTGTCTTGAGCGGCAGCTTCACCTTGGCCGGCTTGATCACGCCGGTGCCGCACACGGTCACGGCGGTGGCCGGCGAGATCTCGGTGAGGCCGTTGTACTCGATCGCCTTGCCGGAGACGAGCACCCGGTCACCGGTCTTGACCGGCGAGGAGGAGAACACGAACAGCCCCTCGGAGGTCGCCGGGTCGGCGTCGGGCTTGTCTTCCTGAACGTAGAAGCCGCCGAACTGGCCGGAGCTCTGGAAGGAGCCGGTGACGACGCCCTCGACCCGGACGTTCTGACCGGCGACCGGGCTGGACTCGCCGCTCCCCTGCACCTCGGAGATCCGGTGAGTGGGCGCGGTGTCGCAGCTCTCGGTGGGCGTGACGGTCGGGGTCGGGGTGGGGGTCGGCGTCACGGTCGGCGTCACGGTCGGCGTCACGGTCGGCGTGACGGTCGGGGTGGCCGTCGGGGACGGTGACGGGTCACCGCCGCCGCAGGGGGCCGCGGCGGTGGCGGTGTTGCGCGGCGCGGGGGCCGCGGTCTCGAAGTCGGCGCCGTTGTCGTCGGTGTCGGTGCAGCCGCCGCCCTTGCGGAACGCGCCGGTGGCGTTGGTGAGCGCGGGGGCGGGGGTCCCTTCGGAGAAGTTCGCGGTGCCGTACCCGACCAGGTCGGCGATCAGCGCGAGCTGGGCGTCGGCGCAGGGGGTGGAGGAGCCGTTGCAGGCCAGCCCGTCGCTCGAGCGGACCAGCGCCACCTTGCCCGCGGTGCCGCTCATGTTGACGGAGCCGACGCTGTCGGGCTTGGGCAGCGCGCCGCTGGGGGTGCTGCCGGCGGCGAGCTGTATGAGGTGGTACTGGCCGGGGGCGATGCTGCCGGAGAGGTCGGCCTTGTTGGAGGCGAAGTTCCCGGTGCCGGCGGCGCTGGTGTACTGCACGGACCAGCCGTCCAGGGACACGGGGGCGTCGCTGCGGTTGAACAGCTCGACGTAGTCGTTGGTGAAGGGGGCTCCGGAGTTGCCGCCTCCGCCGTAGACCTGGCTGATGACCACGGTTCCGGGGGCCGCGGCCGAAGAGGGTGAGGAAAGGGCTGCGATCGCACCGGCGACAACGCCGGCCGCAACGAGGATCGCTGTGGCCCGGGACTTGACTGGCATGCGGGGGAGCGTAAACCGACAAACGGCCAAAAACTCTGTATTCAGCATGGATGGGTCATGAAATTTCAGGTGTCGATCCGTCAATGTGTGACAATCGCCCTCCTGGCCTGGTACCGCACGCCGACGCTGACGGGCTCGCCGCTGTTCGGCGGGCCCCATGACGTCGATCGAGCCCGCACCTGCCGCCGCCCGGGTCGTCAGCCGTCGGCGGTCAAGGGCCGAGAGCGATCGCGCCCGCCACCTCGGCCGATCTCCGCATCGCTTATGAGCACATCGGCTCCCCGCGATGCCCGCCGCCCGGCTTGAACTGATCGTGAACAGATTTGCTGAACACTTGTGTTTGGATGCGTCCTTCCAGCATGATCTTGCTGTATCGCTCCCGGGTTTCAAGGAGGAACGGATGCGTCTTCGTGCAGGGCTTCTGGTAGCCGGCATGGCCGCCGCGATCGTCAGCGTGGTCAGCACTCCTGCTTCTGCTCAGGCGGCCGCCTGGACGTATATCGGCGTGTACACCAGCAAGCACAACTGCGTCGACGCCGGCCAGATGTGGGTCCGTGAGGGTTGGAACGAGTACGAGTGCTCAGGGAGCGCCACCTACTGGGAACTCTGGGTCCGGTAGCGCTTGACGCCGTCGCTCGCTTGACCCATGCCCGCAGCCCGCACCGGCTGGCCCTCGAGGCGACACCAGCCGGTGACCTGCCAGAAGGCCCGGGCGCCCACGGCCACGCGTGGGCGTTCTCCGAAGACCCCGACGACCGCCGGGTCCTGCGCGAGGCGACCGCCCGCTCGGGCGCCGTCGTCCTCGGTCGCCGGCTCTTCGACCTGGTCGACGGGCCGGAAGGCTGGAACGACGACCACGGGTACGGCGCGGGCGAGGTCGGCAAGCCCGCGTTCGTCGTCGTGACGAACGCGCCGCCGGACTCTGTGCGGCTCACCGACCTCGATTGGACATTCGTCACCACCGGCCTGGCCGTCGCCGTCGCCGTCGCCGTCGCCGCCGCGCGTGAGCGGGCGGAAGCGGCGTCGGCGCATCGCGGCGAGGACCTCGACGTCGTCCTCATGGGCGGCGGCGCCACGGTCGGCTCGGCGCTCGAGGCCGGGCTGGTCGACGTGCTGACACTGCACCTCGCACCCGTCGTACTGGGTGCCGGTACGCCGCCGCTCGCCGACGTCGCTCATGCGTCCACCGCCCTTGAGGGGTTGCCTCCCAGGTGATGCCGGCCCGGGAGGCGATCCCGGCGGCCGCGTGGTGCGCTCCTGATTGCGGGCTACTTGTAGTACTGCACCCAGTACTCGACGGTGTGCTTCTTGCTGAGGGAGAAGGACGCCCAGTACGTCGAGTGCCCGGCGTTGCTGATGCGGACGATGCCGTACTGGCCGTTGCAGGCCCACTTGCCGGACTTGGCGACCTTCTCACCGCCACCCCAGCGGCGCAGGAACCAGAGGTCGACCTTTAACTGCGAGTCGTTGCCCCAGCAGCGCGCCTTGATCTGCATCACGCGTACCCCCGAGGGCCGCTGCCAGGTCGAGGTCGAGAAGTACCCCCGTTGCGGACCCAGCGCCTCGTGCCGTTGGGTGTGCCAGCCGGCCATCGTCGCTGTACTCGCGTGGGTCGAGACCTCGCTGTGTGCCGCCGGGGCCGCGACGGCCGGTGCGGCCGTCACCAGGGACAGACTGGAGGCGGTGGCGGCGAGGGCGAGGGAGATGCTTGCGAGACGCATGGGAACCTGCCTTTCTTGTTTCCAGTGACCTGATAAGAAGGTGCCGCTGAGCGTGTTGAGCGGGCGTTGAGTATGCGTTGAACGGCGTCCTCGTCGTTCGTCCTGCACGGATGGCGATCCGGCTACTGTTGCTCCGCATGACGCACACCGAGATCGAGATCACCGCGGAGCTGGTACGGGATCTGCTGCGCGACCAGCACCCCGACCTGGCCGATCACCCTGTGCGGCTCGGCGCGCGCGGCTGGGACAACCAGCTGTGGCGGCTCGGCGACGACCTCGCCGTCAGGTTGCCCTGGGCGACACGGGACGCGGACGAGCTGCTGCGCAAGGAGCACACCTGGCTGCCCGCTCTCGCCCCGCGCCTCCCGCTGCCGGTTCCCGTCCCGCAGCGCCTCGGCGAGCCCTCCGCGCTGTTTCCACGACCCTGGATCGTCACCACCTGGGTGCCGGGCGAGCCCGCCGACCGCGCCCCCGTCACGCGCGCCGCGGAGGCGGCCGACGCCTTGGCCGCCTTCCTGACGGCCTTGCACCAACCTGCCCCCGACCAGGCTCCCACCGGCCGGGACCGCGGAGGGCGGCTGGCCGCCTACTCCGGAGGTTTCGCCAAGCAGCTCGCCTCGGCCACCGAGATGGGGCTCATTCCCGACCCGGACGCCGTCCGCGCGGTCTGGGAGGACGCCGCCGCCGCGCCCGACTGGGCGGGCCCGGAGCTCTGGCTCCACGGCGACCTGCATCCGGCCAATGTCCTCACCGCGGACGGCACCGTCTGCGGCGTGATCGACTTCGGCGACCTCTTCGCGGGCGATCCGGCCTGTGACCTCGCCGCCGCCTGGATTCTGCTGCCGGACGGCGCCGCCGACCGCTTTTATGACGCCTACCAGCCGGCCCCGGACGCCGCGACCCTGCGCCGCGCCCGCGGATGGGCGGTGCTGCGCGCGCTCAGCGGCATCCTCATCGGTGAAGCGGGAGTCCGGGGCCGCCGAGGCGGCAAGGCCACGTGGGGCCCACCCGCCCACGCCGCGCTGCGACGCCTCATCGCTGATCGATCGCTTCCCCAAGGGCAAGCCGGGATCGACTTGCCAGCGACGTGAGATAGGGCAGGCTTGCCGGTGTGATGGCGATTCATTCGCTGCCCACGCAGCCACAGGCGGAGCCGTACGAGATGCTCACCCGCCTGCCACCGCCCCACCTGCGTCCGTACGTGCTGGGGTGGGCCGGCTTTCGCACCCGGGCGGGAGAGCCCGCCCACCCCAGCCGGATGCTGCCGCTCAACGCGGCCACCCTGATCATCGACTTCACCGGCATGGGCCCGATCGTCACCGGTCCCCGCGCCACCGCGACGTTCTCGGCCCACACGCCGTGGCGTCACGGGGTCGCGGTCGGGCTCACGCCCGCCGGGATGTCGGCGCTGACGGGGACGCCCCTACGTGAGGTCGCCGGTACGAGCGCGCGTCTGGAAGACCTCCTCGGCACCCGCGCCGAGGAGCTGACCGGCCGGTTGATCGCGTCGGCGAGCTGGGCGGACCGCTTCGGGCTGCTGGAGGAGCGGCTGACGGCGTGGCTGCGTCCCGACGCCGGCCCCGACGGCCTGATCATGCACGCCTGGTGGCGGCTGCAGGAGCCGGCCGGTCCGCCCACCATCGCGTCCCTCGCCGGTGAGCTGGGTGTCAGCCGTCGGTACATCGAGCTCGGATTCCGCCGGGTGGTGGGCTTGTCGCCCAAGACGGTGGCCCGGATCGCCCGGTTCCAGCGGACCGTGGACACGTGGAGACGGCCCTCGACCACCCTGGACGAGGCCGTCGCCTGCGGTTACGCCGACCAGCCGCACCTCACCCGCGAGATGCGGGCGATGGCGCAGATGACGCCGAAACAGCTGTTCGCATTCGTTCAATACACCGATCGGCTCACCGGCTAGCGTGACCTTCCGCTCCGGACCGAACGGGTGCCGGGGGAGAGGAAGGGGCAACACGTCATGGCAGGCGTTCTCGCGGCCGATCCCACCCTTGCCGACTTCGGCAAGGACCCGCTGTGGATCACGATCGTCAAGGCCGTGATGGTGTTCCTCTTCCTGGCGCTGGGGGTCGTCTTCGGGGTCTGGTTCGAGCGCAAGCTGATCTCGCGGATGCAGCACCGGTACGGACCCAACCGGGCGGGGAAGTTCGGCCTCCTGCAGTCGGTCGCCGACGCGATCAAGATGGGCTTGAAGGAGGACCTCTTCCCGCGCACGGTGAACCGGGGGCTCTACCTGCTGGCCCCGGTCATCATGGTGGTCCCGGCGATGCTGGCCTTCTCGATCGTGCCGTTCGGGCCGGTCGTGAACCTGTTCGGCGTGCAGACGCCGCTGCAGTTGGTGGACCTGCCGGTGGCGGTGCTGTTCATGCTGGCCATGGGCGCGGTGTCGGTCTATGGCGTGGTGCTGGCCGGATGGTCGTCGCGCTCGCCGTACGCGCTGCTGGGCGGTCTCAGAAGTGCGGCGCAGGTGGTCTCGTACGAGATCGCCAT
>NZ_JBSFTC010000453.1:0-6687 GCF_053590415.1 Nonomuraea sp. NPDC003201 | reverse complement strand
CCACCGGCCCCGGTCTGGCGGCCCAGGGCCACGGGCCGGGCGGGGCCGCGCTGGCGGCCGACCTGGCCGGGCACGTGCGGGCCTGGAACGAGGCGGGCCGCCCGGAGACGGGCGACCTGCGCATCCACGCCTATCCCGGGCGCGCCGGCGACGGTAAGGGGACGGTCGTCCCGAAGCGCCACACGACCCTGGTGGTCACCTTCAACTGACCGTCCACCCGCCGTCGCGGATGAGGTCGCGGCCGCGCAGCTCGTTCGCCTCGCGCCAGGCCTGCAGGCGCACCGGCGTGATGCGGAAGTAGTGGTAGGACTCGGGCTCCTTGCGCGGGTCGAAGCCCGTCTTCGCCGCGAACGCGTCGCCGACCTCGGCCGGGATCTCGGCTTCGGGGACGGCCTCGGCCGTGCCCTCGACGAGGACGACGTCGCGCACCAGCCCCACGCCCACGCGCAGCCGCCCGGAGGCCAGCAGGTTGCGGGCGGTCCGGCTGGCGCTGGTGGTGGAGATCAGCAGGGTCGTGCCGTCCCACAGGAACGACAGCGGCACCAGGTACGGCACCCCGCCCTCGTCCGCCGTGGCCACCCAGGCGTCCACGTCGTTCTCGAGCCGGTCGAGGGTGTCCCGCTTGCGCTGGTGGGGCGTGCGGGGATCTGGCTGGGTCATCCGGGCTCCGGTCACATCGGCATCATGGTCGTCGTCATTATCGTTCGCGCCCGGCTCCGCGCGCCCGGGGGTGGGATGTCGGGTTTTGGGGGAAGGGGTGATTACGCACTGTATTTGAGTCGTATCACGATGTCATAGGAAATGCTCATGCGCACACTGTTGCTGGCCGCCGTGGCCCTCGCCGCTCTCGGGGGCTGTGCCGACGTGCCGACGGACACCGCGGGCCTGGTGTCGCGTACCGACACCCAGCCGTCCGAGCAGGACAAGGCCTGGATGCGGGGCATCCACGAGGCCAACCTGGCCGAGGTCCAGGCGGGGCAGCTCGGGGTGGGCAAGGGGAGCGCGGCGCGGATCAAGGCGATCGGCAAGATGCTCGTCGTGGACCACACCAAGCTGGACACACAGGTGACCAACGCGGCCACGCGGCTCCGCATCCCGCTGCCCATGTCCCCGAGCGCCGATCAGCGCGCCATGCTGGCCGAGCTGCAGGACTCGCCGCGCGACGAGTTCGACCAGGACTTCACGGCCGCCATGATCAACGCGCACCAGCAGACGCTGGCGGCCACGAAGGTCGAGATCTCCCACGGGACCTCGCCGACGGTGGTGGCGCTGGCCAGGACGGCCGAGCCGGCGCTGGTGGCGCACCTGACCGCGTTGCGGCAGTCCGGGGGCGGCCAGCCCACGCAGACGCCCACCGAATCGTCCATCGGCACGCCCACGGAGACGACCCCGGGACCGGAGACGCCTCACGGCGAGTAGAGCTCGATCTCGTTGAGCATGCTGCACGTCCGGCCGAGCTCCGGCTCGCAGCCGGAGGTCGGCTCGGTGACGATCTTGATGTGCCGGCCCGTGCGGTCGATCTCCTGGTATCGCATCGCGTAGTCCGTCCGGTCCGTGATCGTGACGACGGGCTCGCCCCAGGAGCGGCCGTCCTCGGAGACGTACACGCGGGCCCCGGCCGGATGGCCAGGGCGCAGGCTGAGGCCGATCCGGGTCAGCGCGTACGGGCGGTCCAGGTGCAGCACGTACTGGCCGCGGCCCCGGGCGACGGCGCTCGACCAGTAGCCGGTGCTGCCGTCGAAGGCCCCGCCGGGACGGCTCCTGGGCCGGCCGGTCCAGCGCATGGTGGTCTCGACGCTCAACCGGCCGCTCCGGCGCATCGCGGCCAGGTCCAGCAGGCCGGGGCCGGGGGGATCGATCGTGAACAGCTGCCGCTTGATCGCGTACCAGCCGTGGTTCTCGAAGCGCCCGTGCGCCGGGCAGGCGGTCTCGTCCAGCAGGCCGTCGCGGCGCACGCCGGGCAGCTTGCAGTTGTCGAACACCTGGATCAGCCGGTGCGGGCCGAGCGCCGCGATCCCGGTGTAGCCGGACGAGCCGTGGACGGGCCAGATGCCGTCGCGGTTGTGGTAGGTCACCCGCGGCTCCAGCCACTCCTCGCCGAGCCCGTCCGGGGAGACGGCGAGCCAGTTGTCCGGGCGCCCGGCGCTGAGCACGAGGACGCCGTCCGGCATCAGCAGCAGCCGGGGCGCCACGCCGCGGACCACGCAGTCCTGGCCCGCGAAGCGCAGCTCGCCGACCGGCGACCAGGTGCGCCCGCCGTCGGTGGAGCGGCTCTGGTGCAGCGTGGAGAACCGGCCGCCGTCGCGGCGCAGCACCGCCAGCAGGCTGCCGTCCATCGTCTGCGCGACGCTCGCCTCGTTGTAGACCAGCCCGTCGGACGGCGGCGCGATCACGCCGCGCCGCTCGAAGGTCCGGCCGCCGTCCCGGCTGGCGTACAGCTCGGCCTGGTACGTCCCCGTGTCGCGGTACTGGGCGTACATCGTGATCAGGATCGTGCCGTCGGCGAGCTGCACCGGCAGCCCGTGCGTGGCCCCGCCGGGCAGCAGCTCGCCGGGCGTGGTCAGCGCCGCCTCCGAGCGCACCCAGCTCTCCCCGTCCTCCAGCGACGAGGTGGTGAGCACGCCCAGCGTGCCGGTGTGCGGGCCGGTGACCTGCAGGTAGTACTCGGTGGCGAAGTAGCGGCCGTCGAGCAGCTGGATGGGGGCCTCGCGGAGCGGTGTCAGGTTCGCCGGGCCGAACGCGAGCCCGCCGTCGTCGGAGACCGCGACCGAGTTGGTGAGGGTGACGATCTGGTCCACGTTCGTGGTGAAGGTGCTGATCACCTTCTGCCGGGGAGCCCCGCCGGGGCCCACGACGTCGAGGACCGAGACGTTCGGGAAGCCCGCGAAGTCGAGCCGTTCGGACTCCGTCGGCTCGCGGTCGACGGGCGGCGGATTGGGATGAATCCAGTCAGGTGAGGAAGCAGTATCGATCAGGTAAGCCTCGCCCGGGATGGACGGCTGGGAGTGATCCGGTAGCTGGCAGTAACCGGCCGCCGCCTGCGTCGCGTCGGGCGGCGCGGGCAGTCCAGCGGCCACCGACAAGGCCACGACCACGGATCTTGGCACCCACACCGGCTCGCTCCCCGCATCTCTCCCGAACTGACCGAACCGTTCGGACTCTAGATGATCCACGCTCCGTAACACCGGATTCACCTGCGGGAAGTCGCGGGTTCACGGCTGCCGCCGATCGGGCGGCGGGGGACTCATGCTGGTTTTGTTAAGTACCAGTTGACAGGAAACCCCTCTCTGACGACGATCGGGACGGCACTATTAAGTGTCAATTTACGTAGGTCGTGGGTCGGGAGGTGGCCCCAGATGAGCATCGAGCCGAGGGCGAGAGTGGCCCCAGAGCGAGTGCTGCCAGGCCCGGTGCCTCTGGCGCCGGAGACAGCCGCCCAGCAACGGGTGGTTCAGCGAATCTGCGCCAGAGTGGCGCCCGCCGGCGTGGACGTCGGCGTCGACGAAGTACCCCCGGGCGGCCTGCAGGTGTGGATCGACACCCCGGTGCCGGTCCCCGCGCAGGAGTCCTGGGTGCTCTACCACCGCATGGCGCGCGAGGTCGCGCTGGTCGGCTGGCACTGCGAGGCCGACGCCGACCGGCTGCTGGTCCTCGGCTGGAGCGCCGCCTGCCTGCACAACCGCGTACGCCTGCTCCAGAGCGGGCTGCGCCGGCTGACCGACTTCGAGTCGACCGCGCAGCGGGCCGTACAGCTCGAAGGGCGGCGCCCGGACGAGCCCGCCACGGAGATTGTCGCCGCCGTGAACGCCTCGGTCGAACGGCGGCTGCGCTGGCCCGAGCGGCTGGCCGAGCTCGACGGGTTCGAGCGCAGCTCGGGGCTGTCCCACCTGCAGCTGCTCCTCGCCCAGGTCATCGGACTGGAGGCGAAGGTCTCGGCCGCCTGCGCGGAGCACCTCGTCATGGCGCGGGTGCTGGCGCGGGCCGTCTGCCAGCAGTACGCCCGCCACTCAGACCTGTCGCGCGCCCAGCGCGACGTGCTGCTGGAGTCGCGCCGATGGGTGCACGCCAGCTCCATGATCCGAGGCTCGGCCGGCGCCCGGCCGAGCACCGGTGGCACCGCCGGCCGTCCCCACATGGGGCTGGCGGAGCGCCGCATCGCCGCGAGCGTCATCAACCACGGCGTGCCGCGGGCGACCCCCGCGGCCGTCACTCCGGTGGTCGACCACCTCGACCACAGGGAGGGCGCACGCTGACCCAGATCCGCTCAACGGCGAGCGGTCGCCCGGAAAAACCCCATCGAGTCCGGTAGGAGAGCTCCCGTCATGCGAACCCCCCCGCACCTGCCCGCCAGAACCATCCGTGACACCCGGGACACCGACATCCGGCCCCGCCGGCACCCCTACGGCCTGCACGAGGTCCCCGTGCAATCGGCGCCGCTCGGAACCCTCGACCTCCCCGACACGACCACCGAGCCCGACGAGTACGTCGAGCAGCGGCTGCTCGGCATCAGGGAGATGTCCAACCAGGCCATCGGCTCCATCGACGACCTGCTCCAGCACACCGCGTGAGCCGAAAGAGGAGAGTCATGCAGGACCTAGAGCGACTGGAGCTGAAGTCGCACGACGTCGGGGGTCACCAACCGCGTTCCGTGGCGGGCATCGACGCTCCGCGCAGCCTCGACGAGGTACGCGCGCTCGTACGGCAGTCCATGAGGACCGGCCGCCGCCTCTACCCGATCAGCACCGGCAAGAACTGGGGCATGGGCTCGGCCGTGCCGGTCACCGACGACAACCTGGTCGTCGACCTGAGCGGCATGAACCGCATCCGCGGGCTCGACCTCGAAGCCGGCTTCGCGGTCATCGAACCCGGGGTGACCCAGGCACAGCTCGCCGAGGCGCTGCGCGACACCCCCTGGATGCTGAACGTCACCAACTCCTGCGCCGACACCTCCGTCGTCGGCAACGCCCTGGACCGCGGCGACGGCACCTTCCGCTCCCGGGTGCACGACGTCGCCGGGCTGGAGGCCGTGCTGGCCGACGGAAGCGTGGTCACCACCGGCGGGCTGGACCCGGCGGGGCGCTACCACGGCCGGGTCGCCGGGCCCGACCTGACGCCCGCCTTCGTCCAGCACAACCTGGGCATCGTCACCGCCATGGCCGTCGCCCTCGTTCCGCGCCCGCAGACCGTCGGCCTCGTCTACGGCCGCATGCCGCGCGCCCAGGTCGGCGTCGCGCTCGACGCGATGGCCGGATTCCTGCGCCGCGGCAACCCCGCCGACGGGATGCTGCGCGTGCGCGAGCTGGCGCTCGTTCCGAGCCACGGCGACTGGTTCCTGCCCAGGGGCGTCGACCCCGACCTGTTCACCGTCATGGGGCCGCTGCTCGGCAGCGACGCCGCCGTCGAACTGGCCGAGGAGCTGCTGCGCAAGGCGCTCATCGAGGTCGAGGGCGCCGAGTCGCTGCGCGTGGTCGACGCGGCCGAGGTGGGCCCCGACGACCCGCTCTACCCGCGGGCGCTCATGTCCCAGGGCATCCCCACCTGCCTGGGCGTGCGCAACGCTCTCCGCGTCACCTCCTGCGACCAGATCGACGAGGGCCAGACCGGCTTCCTGGCCTTGATGCCGCTGATGCCGACGCACGCCCGCAGGACCGAACACATCCTGGCCGCCCTCCAGACGGCCGTGGACGCGCACACCACCGCGCTCATGGTCGAGTGGAACCTCGTCAGCCGGCACATGGCCAACGGCGTCATCCAGATCTTCTTCGAACGGGGCGCGCCGGACGCCCCCTACCGCGCCCACCAGCTCCGCAACGACGGCAACTGCCTGCTGCGCAGCCACGGGTGCGCCATCTACCGCTCCGACATCGACCACGCCGCCGCCGACGTGTGGTCGGAGACCAGCACCGCCAGCCTGGGCATGCTGCACCGGCTCAAGACCGCCCTCGACCCGGACGGCCTGCTCTCGCCCGGCCGCTACGGCGCCTGACCGAACGACCCACCTCCGCCGGTCGCACATCCGGAGTGTGCCGGTCGGCGGAGACCACTCATAGCTTGGAGGTGACCACGTGCGTTCGTCACCAGCGCGGGGGACGAGCACCATCGACCGTCGTCACGCCGTGATGCTGCGGCTGGTCGGTGCGGGTGTCATGTTGACGGTGATGGCCGACACCACGGCCACCACCCTGGCAGTCGGAGTCCTGCGGTACACACCCGCCGGGGCCGGCATGCCGCTGGGCGACCTGGTCTGGCTGACCAGCGCGGCGTTCATCCCGATCGCGGCGCTGCTGGCCACCGCGGGCCGCTGGGCGGACCTGTTCGGCCGCCGACGGGTCCTGGCCGTCGGGCTCGTGGTGTTCGTCCTGGGCGGTGTTGCCACCGTCCTGGTGGACTCCTGGTCGTACGTCCTGGCGGCACGGGCCGTCCAGGGCGCCGGTGCCGCGGCGATGATCCCGGCCAGCCTCGGGCTGCTGCTCGGAGAGCTGCCGGAGTCGCAGCGGCGCGGCGCGATCGCTCTCTGGAGCTCCGCCTCCGGGCTGGGCTGCCTGCTCATGCAGGCGGGCGGCGGCTGGCTGGTCGTCTCCGTCGGCTGGCGGGCCCTGTTCGTCCCTGACGTCGTCATCGGCGTCGCGCTCCTGATCGCCTGCGCCGCGCTTCCGCCGGGTAAGCGCGCCGGCGCCAGGGGCCTGC
>NZ_JBSFTC010000452.1:0-6687 GCF_053590415.1 Nonomuraea sp. NPDC003201 | reverse complement strand
GACGGGCGTGGCCGGGACTGTCCGGACTGGGTGGCGGGGGAGTTGTGGATCGGCGGTGCCGGCGGCGATGGTGAAGCCGTTGTGGCCGGTGGGGCGGGCGCTGACGACGGTGACGCGTTCGATCTCGGACAGGGCGGGTGCGTCGCGTTCGAGCGCGGTCAGGAACTCCTCGACGCCGGCCAGGGCGCCTTCGACCTCGATGTGCACTCCGTCGACGTCGTTGTGCACCCGCCCGGCCAGACCCAGCCGGCGGGCGAGCGAGTGCACGAAGGGGCGGAAGCCGACGCCCTGGACGACGCCTTCGACGTGCACGTCTACTCGTTTGAGCGTGGTCATCAGCCCAGTGTGCGCCTGATCGGGGCGGCGTGCATGCGTATCGGCCGTGTCGCATCCGGCGTCCTCGCCGGGTGGTCGCCGGGTGGTCGCCGGGTGGTCGCGCCGGCCGCCGCGGCAGGGCGCGGACATGCGAACGGGAGGGCCGCGGCGGGCCCTCCCGTTCGGGGGTTCTACAGGTACTGGCCGGTGTTGGCGACGGTGTCGATGGACCGGCCGGCTTCGGTGCCCTGCTTGCCGGAGACGAGCGTGCGGATGTAGACGATCCGCTCACCCTTCTTGCCGGAGATGCGGGCCCAGTCGTCGGGGTTGGTGGTGTTGGGCAGGTCCTCGTTCTCGGAGAACTCGTCCACGCAGGCCGTGAGCAGGTGCTGCACCCGCAGGCCCTTCTGGCCGGTTTCGAGGAACTGCTTGATGGCCATCTTCTTGCCACGGTCGACGATGTTCTGGATCATCGCGCCGGAGTTGAAGTCCTTGAAGTAGAGGACTTCCTTGTCGCCGTTGGCGTAGGTCACCTCGAGGAAGCGGTTTTCCTCGCTCTCGGTGTACATGCGCTCGACGACGCTCTGGATCATGCCCTGGATGGTGCCCTCGCGGGAGTCGGCGTGCTCCGTGAGGTCGTCCGGGTGCAGCGGCAGGTCGGCGATGAGGTACTTGGAGAAGATGTCCTTGGCCGCCTCGGCGTCCGGCCGCTCGATCTTGATCTTGACGTCCAGGCGGCCGGGCCGCAGGATCGCCGGGTCGATCATGTCCTCGCGGTTGGAGGCGCCGATGACGATGACGTTCTCCAGGCCCTCGACGCCGTCGATCTCCGACAGCAACTGAGGGACGATGGTGTTCTCCACGTCGGAGGACACGCCGGAGCCTCGGGTGCGGAAGATCGAGTCCATCTCGTCGAAGAACACGATCACCGGGGTGCCCTCGGAGGCCTTCTCACGGGCCCGCTGGAAGACCAGGCGGATGTGCCGCTCGGTCTCGCCGACGTACTTGTTGAGCAGCTCGGGGCCCTTGATGTTGAGGAAGAAGCTCTTGCCGGACTGGCCGGTCTTCTCCGCGACCTGCTTGGCCAGGGAGTTGGCGACCGCCTTGGCGATGAGCGTCTTGCCGCATCCGGGCGGACCGTACAGCAGCACGCCCTTGGGGGGCCGGAGCTTGTGCTCGCGGAACAGGTCGGCGTGCAGGTAGGGCAGCTCGATGGCGTCCCTGATCTGCTCGATCTGCCTGCCGAGGCCGCCGATCTCCTCGTAGGAGATGTCGGGGACCTCCTCGAGGACGAGCTCTTCGACTTCGGACTTGGGAATGCGCTCGTAGACGTAGCCGGAGCGCGGCTCGAGCAGGAGCGAGTCGCCGGCCCTGATGGGCTGGCCGACCAGCGACTCGGCCAGTCGCACGACGCGCTCTTCGTCGGCGTGCGAGATGACCAGGGCCCGCTTGCCCTCGTCGAGCAGTTCTTTCAGCATGACGATCTCGCCGACCTCTTCGTAGCCGAGAGCTTCGACCACGTTGAGCGCTTCGTTGAGCATGACCTCCTGGCCACGCCGCAGCGAGTCGATGTCGACGGCAGGGCTGACGTTCACCCGGAGCTTGCGGCCGCCGGTGAACACCTCGATGGTGCCGTCTTCTCTGGCCTCGAGGAAGGTGCCGAAACCGGATGGCGGCTGCGCCAGCCGGTCGACCTCCTCCTTGAGGGCGACGATTTGGTCCCGGGCCTCCTTCAGTGTGGCGACCAGGCGTTCGTTCTGGCCGGTCACGGCCGCGAGATTCGCCTGCGCCTCATGAAGACGCTCTTCGAGGACCCTGGCCTGACGGGGTGACTCGGCCAGCTTCCGCCTCAGCGCGGTGATCTCCTCCTGGAGGAAGGAGACCTGTGTTGAAAGATCAGCGACCTCCCGTTCGCGCTGCGCGGCTCGAGCCTCAGCATCATCGCGAGCTGCCACGCCCGTCACCTCCTTCCCAGTCGAGGGCGACTACTTAGGACCTTACCTATCTCGGGCCCCTCCGTAACCTGGCCGGGCAGTGTTCGTAGAGTGACATTCAGTATTCGGTGAATAATCCTCAATAGTGCGTTTAATACTCCCAGCACATGAACACGGCAATCTGTTCCCGTGTCACGCACCAACGCACCCCCGTGGCCAAATTGTCATAGTTCCTCGGTGGTCCCCTTCGGTCGACGGCGTCTCGGCGGGGGCGTCACTCCGTCCGCCATGCGGCGGGCGGTGACCAGGAATCCCGTGTGGCCGATCATCCGATGATCCGGTCTCACCGCGAGCCCTTCGACGTGCCAGTCGCGAACCAGGGTCTCCCACGCATGCGGCTCCGTGAAACACCCGTGATCGCGAATCATCTCGACCGTCTTGGACAACTGCGTGGTCGTGGCGACATAACAGCAGATCACGCCACCCGGGGTGAGCGCCTTGGCGGCGGCGTCGACGCACTCCCACGGGGCGAGCATGTCGAGGATCACCCGGTCGACGTCGCTCTCGTCGATGGAGGCGACCAGGTCGCCGACGACCAGGCGCCAGTTGTCGTCCATGGGGCCGCCGAAGAACTTCTCCACGTTCTTGCTCGCCACGTCGGCGAACTCCTGGCGCCGCTCGTACGAGGTGACGTGCCCGTCGGGGCCGACGGCCCGCAGCAGGAAGCACGTCAGCGCGCCGGAGCCGACGCCGGCCTCGATCACCCGCGCGCCCGGGAAGATGTCGGCCATGCCGACGATCATCGAGGCGTCCTTCGGGTAGATGACGGCCGCGCCGCGCGGCATGGCCAGCGTGTAGTCCTGCAGCAGGTGGCGGAAGGCGAGGTACTGGGTGCCCCCCGAGGAGCGCACGACGGAGCCTTCAGGCTGCCCGATCAGGTCGCTGTGCGGGATGGCGCCCTTGTGGGTGTGGAAGACGCCGTCCTCCTTGAGCGTGATCGTGTGGCGTTTGTTCTTGGGGTCGGTGAGCTGCACCTGATCCCCCGCCTGGAAAGGCCCATGCCTGCGGAAACCCATGGCCGCAAGGTTATAGGGCTTTCGAGTGCGTCCGGACGCACGGTATCTATGGGGGATGCTTCCGCGCGACATGATCTCCACCGGTCCCCTGATTCTCCGGCCTCCCGCGGAGGAGGACGTCGAGGCGATCGTGAAGGTGTGCAACGACCCGGTGACCGCCCGGTTCCTGCCGGCGTTGCCGTCGCCGTACCGGAGGGAGGACGCGCGCGGCTTCCTGGAGAAGGCGGCGGCGAAGTGGGCGGACGGCGGCGCGGAGTTCGTGATCACGCGGGACGGCGGCTACGTGGGCTCCATCGGGATCGTGCGGCCCGATCAGTGGGGCGTGGCCTCGATCGGCTACATGGTGGCGCCGTGGGCCCGGGGCAGGAGCGTCGCGGCGACGGCGGCCAGGGCGGTCACCGACTGGCTGTTCGACCACGGGGTGCGCAGGGTCGAGCTGCAGGCCGCGGTGGAGAACGTGGCGAGCCTGCGGGTGGCCGTCAAGGCGGGCTTCCTCGAGGAGGGGCGCCGGCGGGACGCCAGGCGCCTGCGCGACGGCCGCTACGTCGACATGGTCGCCTTCGCCCGGCTGGCGGGGGACGCGGTGCCGGCGGAGCCGTACCTGCCGTTCTTCGCGGACGGGGAGCTGTGCGACGGCGTGGTGCGGCTGGTGCCGATGGCCGTGGAGGACGCCGGCGACTTCCACCGGATGCTGGCCGACCCGACCGTGGCGGCCTATCACTTCGGGCCGATGGGCACGCTGGAGGAGCACGAGCGGCGCTGCCGCTACACCGGCTACTGGTGGGTGTCGGGGCAGCGGATCGAGCTGGCCGTCAGGGACGCGGCGTCGGGGGCGTTCGCCGGGCACATCCAGCTGGCGCACGTCGTCCCGTCGCTGGGCCAGGCCATGGTGGGCTACTCGCTGGTGCCCGGGTTCCGGGGCAAGGGGTTCATGACGCGGGCGGTCCGGCTGCTGGTGGACTGGGCGTTCGCGAACACGGCTCTGCACCGGATCGTGGCCGGCACCGACGCGGGCAACACGGCCTCGCACGCGGTGCTGGAGCGGGCCGGGTTCAGCCAGGAGGGCGTGCACCGGGGGCTGTTCGTCAAGGCGGACGGGACGCGGGCGGACGACCTGGCGTGGTCGGTGCTGCGTCCCACGTGACGCGTGCGGACCGGGAGGGGGCAGAAATCCCGATTTCCTGTTGAGGGCTAGTCAGGAGCCGCGTCGGGGGTGATAGTCAGGGCACCCGCACTTCAGTTTCGCGCGATCGGGCCGCGCGATCTCTCCTCCCCCCGAGGGACCACCGCGATGTCATACAACCATGCCGATGCCGCCATGCGTGAACTCATCGCCTCGTTCTCCTGCCTGGAGGCCGTCGACCTGCTCGACCGGCTGGCGCGTACCGCCGCCGCCGTCACGGGCACGGCCTACGCGGGATTCGTGCGCGTGGACGCCCTGCGGCTGGAGGCCGACGCGATCCACACGCACGCCCCTCCCGGCGATCCCCAGCGCGTGCGCCGGTGGCTGGCCGGGTCGGGGGTGCTGAAGGAGCTGGCGACCGTGCCGGCGACGGTCCGGCTGGCGCGCGACGCGGCGGTGGGCGAGCCGGGTTTCCTGGCCACTCCGCTGCCGCTGGCGACGCGGGACCACACGTTCGTGTGGGTCGCCGGGCGGGGGTTCGGCGACGGGGACGAGCACCTGCTGAGCCGCTTCGCGACCGCCGCCGGGCGGGCGTTGGAGGCGGCGAGCGGGCTGGAGGCCGCGGTACGGCTGTTGCGCGGGGTACGGGCGTTCTGCCCGGCCCAGCCGCCGAACCTTCCCGTTGGAGGCGGCCGGATCCCGGGGTAACGGGCGACCGGTTGCCTGCCTGGATCGGGCGGAGAATGGCCGCTTCCCGCCCGCCCCATTTGTCCGAAGATTTTGCGGACATTTGACCATTTATCAATAAATCATGGGCCTTTGGCACTCCGTGAGAATGCTCGCGGAGCGCGCTGAGGCGACGCATGTCGCGATGCACCGGTACGAGCGGGGGCAGCCCCTCACCGCCCCCGAGCTCGTGGCGTCCTGAGCGGCGTACGGGAACGCCCGCGGCCCCTGGACGGGGACGCGGGCGTTCCGGCGGCCGGGTTATCCCCGGTGCGCCTCGAAGCGGAGCGTGCGGGAGACGCCGACCCGGACCGTCGTCCCGGGGGCGATGGTGACCGGCTCGTTCGGCGGGATGTCGTAGAAGTTGGGGTCACCGGGCGGCTGGATCTGGGTGCCGTTGACCGAGCCCAGGTCCACCAGGTTGACGTCCCACCCGTCGAGCGCCACCCGCAGGTGCCGGCGCGACACCGAGCCGTCCGGGCTGGTCACCTTGGCGGGCCTGGCGGTGCCGCCGGCCACCTCGGGCGCCCGCTCGGGGTCGCGGCCCAGCAGGTAGTCGCTCTCCAGCGGCAGCGCGGTGCCGTCGTCGAGGATGAGCACCCCGAGCGACGGGCGCGGCCCCTTGTAGGGGACGAGCGTGCGCTGCACCAGCGCGATGCCGCAGACCGCGCAGTAGGGCGAGCGGGGGTCGTTGAAGTGGTCGTTCTTGCAGTCGACGCCGTAGACCAGGGGCCGGTCGCCGTGGTCCTGCTGCTGCTCCTGCGGCGGCTGGCCAGGGTGCTCGAAGTGGTCGGGCGGGCCGAGCAGGGGCGGCGCGGGCTGGTCGAAGTGGTCGGACGGGCCCAGGTGCTGCGGCATCGGCTGGTCGGCCACGCCGTTGCCGGGGGGCGGCTCGTCGTAGGAGGGGAACTGCTGCGGCTCCGGCAGGGGCGGCGGCTGCTCCTGCGGCGCGAAGAAGGGGGCCGGCTGCTCCTGCGGCGTGTGGTAGGGCGGCGGGTCCTGGGGCGGGACGTACGGGGGCTGGTCCTGGGGCGAGAGGTACGACGGCTGCTCCACCGGCGCGGGCTGCGGGCCCGACGGCGGCCCCGGCACGACCGGCGGCTGGTCGGCCAGCGGGTACGGCGGCCGCTCCACCGGCGCGGGCGGCTGCTGGACCAGGTCGGCCTCGAGGTGGAAGGCCGTGGCGGGCATCTCGCTGGTGAGCGGCCTGGACGGGGCGGGCGACGAGGACCGCTCGGTGAGGTCGCCCACGAGGCCGCCGCCGTGCACCACGCCGCCGTCGAAGCGGACCGCGGGGTGCGGGGTGCCGGCGCCGGGCAGGCTCAGCTCGACCCGCTCGACGGGCCCGGTGACGAGCCGGTCGGCCCACGTCAGCGAGTCGCTGCCGGCCAGCCGCGTCTCACCGCCCGGGGTGCCGATGACGGCCGCGGCCGAGCCGCTGACCAGGACGGCCACGCCTTCTCCGACCCGGCCCGCGACGGCGCAGGTGGCCGGGTCGCCGGCCATGTTGGCC
>NZ_JBSFTC010000451.1:0-6749 GCF_053590415.1 Nonomuraea sp. NPDC003201 | reverse complement strand
GCCGTTCGCGCCGCCCCCGCCCGGGCCCCACTTCGGCACCGTGGTCCACTGGGAGACGCCCGCTCCGCGGGTGCGCCGCGGCGACGTCCGGGCCGCCCTGCTGGCGCTGCTCCTCGAAGGGCCGCAGAACGGCTACCAGATGATCCAGGGCATCGAGGAGCGCAGCCACGGCGTCTGGCGGCCCAGCCCCGGCTCCGTCTATCCGGCGCTGCAGCAGCTCGAGGACGAGGGCCTGGTGTCCGGCGACGAGTCCGGCGGGAGCCGTACGTACCGGCTGACGGAGGAGGGCCGCGGCCAGGCGGCCAGGTACGCCGACGAGGCTCCGTGGGACGAGGTCGCCCGCACGGCCGTGCCGTCGGACCACCACGAGCTGCGCCTGCTCTGGGCCCAGCTCAACGAGGCGTTCTCCCACCTGGTCAGCACGGCCGACGAGCGTCAGATCGCGGCGGCCAAGGAGCTGATCAAGAAGACGCGCAAGTCCATGTTCCAGATCCTGGCGGAGGGCTGAGATGGCGGCGGACGCGGCGGTCGCCGTGCGCGGCCTGCGGAAGACGTACGGGAAGGTCGAGGCGGTCAAAGGCGTCGACTTCGAGGTGCGCCCGGGCGAGGTGTTCGGCTTCCTCGGGCCGAACGGCGCCGGCAAGACCACCACCATCAGCATGCTCTGCACGCTGGTGAACCCCACCGGCGGCAGCGCCACCGTGGCGGGCCACGACGTCGTCAGGGACCGTGACGAGGTCCGCAGGAACATCGGCCTCGTCTTCCAGGACCCCACCCTCGACGGCTACCTGAGCGCCGAGCAGAACCTGCGCTTCCACGCCGAGCTGTACGGCGTGCCCAAGAGCATGGTCGGCGACCGGATCCGGCAGGTCATGGAGATGGTCGCGCTGTGGGACCGCAAGGACGCCAAGGTGATGACGTTCTCGGGCGGCATGAAGCGGCGGCTGGAGATCGCCCGCGGCCTGCTGCACTCCCCGCGCGTGCTCTTCCTCGACGAGCCCACCGTGGGACTCGACCCGCAGACCCGCTCGGCCATCTGGGGCTACATCAACCAGCTGCGGCTCCTGGAGGACATCACCATCTTCATGACCACGCACTACATGGACGAGGCCGAGTACTGCGACCGGATCGCGATCATCGACCACGGCGAGGTCGTCGTCATCGACTCGCCCGAGGCGCTGAAGGCCAGCGTCGGCAAGGACCGGGTGCAGATCCAGACCCCCGACGACACGGAGGCGATCAAGGCGCTGCGGCAGCGGTTCGGGCTGGAGGCGGCCGTGCGCGAGGGCGCGGTGACGTTCGCGGTGGCCTCGGGCGAGGAGTTCGTGCCGAGGCTGTTCGCCGAGCTCGGCATGCCGATCAAATCGGTGAGCGTGTCGCGGCCGTCCCTGGACGACGTGTTCATGTCCTACACCGGCTCCACGATCCGCGACGCCGAGGCCGGCGACGGCAACCTGGCGTTCATGAGAGCGATGGCGAGGCGATAGTCATGGCGACAGAGGCCATCAGCGTCCGCGTGCCGGTCCGCAGCGCCGGTCACGACCTGCGGGCGATCAAGGTCGTGCTCCACCGGGAGATGCTGCGCTTCGTCAACGACCGCACCCGCATGGCGTCCATGCTGGTGCAGCCCGTGCTCTGGCTGTTCGTCATGGGCACGGGGCTCGGGTCGCTGGTGCGGGGGGCGATCCCCGGGATCGACTACCGCACGTTCATGTACCCCGGCATGATCTCCATGACCGTGATCATGACCGGGATGTTCTCGGCCGGGTCCATCGTGTGGGACCGCGAGTTCGGCTTCCTGAGGGAGATGCTGGTCGCGCCCGTCTCGCGCGGGGCGATCGTGGTCGGCAAGTGCCTGGGCGGCGCCATCGTGGCCACCGGGCAGGGCATCCTCATCCTGGCCATGGCGGGGCTGGTGGGGGTCCCCTACTCGCCCGCGCTCTTCGTGACGCTGCTGGCGGAGATGTTCCTCGCGGCGTTCACGATCACGGCCTTCGGGGTGATGCTGGCCGCCCGGATGAAGAACATGCAGACCTTCTTCGGCCTGATGCAGATGGCGATCATGCCCATGATGTTCCTGTCGGGGGCGATGTTCCCGCTGGCCAACCTGCCGTCGTGGCTGCACGTGCTGACCGTGGTCAACCCGATGACGTACGCGGTGGACCCGCTGCGCCAGGCGGTCTTCTCGCACCTGGACGTGCCGGCGCAGGTCGACGCGGTGCTGAACCCCGGGGTCCGGTGGTTCGACTTCCAGGTGCCGGTGATGCTCGAGCTCGGCCTCGTGGCGGCCCTGGGGCTGGCGCTGCTGGGGGTGGGGATCGCGGAGTTCAGGCGGGCGGAGTAGACGGAACGAGGCCCGGGGCGGCGTGCCCCGGGCCTCGACCTCACATCAGATCAACGCTTGACCCGGACGTAGTCCGAGCCGCTGGTGGCGCCGTAGGTGTCGTCGTCACCGCCGAACACGAACCGCCAGCGGCCCGAGTTCCAGCCCTTGACCTTGGTGTAGAGCCCGCCGCCGTCGTTCGACCAGGTCGTCTTCACGTACTGCCACTTCTTCGAGCCCGCGGGCTTGAAGAACAGCGCGACCTTGCCCGAGTAGCCCTCCCAGGAGCCCTCGTCGAAGACCTGCAGGCGGCCCTTGAACTTCAGGTACTTGCCGCGCTTGACCGGCTCGGGGTACGCGTTGAACTTGATCAGCCGCGTGTCCGCCTTGGACGCCGTAGGAGGCGGCGCCGGCTCGTTGACCTTGACCCAGTCGGCGTCGCTGACCGAGCCGCGGACACCGCGGGTGCCGCCGTACTCGGCCCGCCACCAGCCCGAGGTCTCCGCGGGAGCGGAGGCCCAGAAGCGGCCGTCGCGGCCGGTCACGTCACTGGTGACGTACTCCCACCTGGACGAGCCGTCGGCCTTGAAGAAGATCGAGACCCGCTCGCCGGCCACGCCGCCGCGGTCCTCGACCAGCAGAGCGCCGCTGAACGTGAGCCGGTCACCCTTGTCCACGGGCTCCGGGCGGGCGTCGAAGCCGGCGATCCTGCTGCTCAGGACGCCGCGCCTGACGTCGACCCGGTCGGTGTCGCTGACCGAGCCCTTGGCCGCGGACGTGCCCGCGAACTCGGCCCGCCACCAGCCCGTCTCGTCGGCCCGCACGGTGGCGCTGAACCAGCCGTTGCCACCGGTCGTCACCTTGGTGATCTGGCGGTAGGCGTCGGTGCCGCGCTCGCGGAAGGTGATGGCGACGCTCTGGCCGCCGTACCCCTTGCCGTCGGCGAGGAGCTGGCCGGAGACCTTGATCAGGTCGCCCTTGTCCACGGAGTCGGGGCTGGCGTCGAAGTCGACGATCTTGGTGTCGAGGACCTTCTTGACCGAGACCTCGAACGTGCCGCCGCGGGAGGCGCCGCCGGCGACGGCGAGCCAGCTCCACGTGCCGACGTTCGTGGAGTCGAAGGACCTGGTGCCGGACCACTTCGTCCAGTCGCCGTCCTTGGCGGACGTCAGGTCGACGGGCTTGCCGACGCTGATGTCGCCCGGGGGCTTGAGCTGGAGCTCGGCCTTGTCGGCCCCCCTGGTGGCGAAGCTGAACGTGGCCGTGACCGCGCCGTTGGTGACGTCGATCGGAGAATTGGGACTGATCCCGACTCGGGTGATGACGGGATCCGCGGCCGCCGTCGCAGCGGAGGGAGCCATGACCAGGGCTCCGGCTCCGAGCGCTATGGCAAGGGCGGCCACACGAATGCGTTGTAACATGCGGGTTCCTTCCAGAGACCCAACGGTTCAACGCGGCATTGAGGGTGCCACGTGTGTCAATTAAGTAGACGTACGCGCCGACCGGAAGGTTTAAGAATCTGACAAACCGTTATATGCCGGGGTCAAACGGACCGGTCCACAACATGTCAGCCACGTCCGGCAGACGTCGGCGCCGATGAAAGACATAATCGAGGTGTGGCGCGCGACACAGTTGAGACGCATTTCACCCAGGCGGTTGCGACGCTGAAGGCGGGCCCCGCGCGAGATCCGGGGCTGCCGGTCCGCGAGGGCAGCTCGCTGACCGGCGAGCAGTGCATGAAGCTGTTCCAGCGTCAGCTCGACAGCCGCCTGCTGGACATCGCGGCCCGCTGGCTGCGCGAGCAGGACGAGGGCTACTACACGATCGGCTCCGCCGGCCACGAGGGCAACGCGGCCGTCGCCGCCGCCCTGCGGCCCACCGACCCCGCCCTGCTCCACTACCGCTCCGGCGCGTTCTACCTGACCAGGTCCGAGCAGGCGGGCAGGCTGCCCGAGCAGGGCATCCGCGACGTGCTGATGGGCCTGGCCGCGGCGGCCGACGAGCCGATCGCGGGCGGCCGACACAAGGTGTTCGGCCATCCCGACCTGGCCGTCATCCCCCAGACCTCCACGATCGCCAGCCACCTGCCCAGGTCCGTCGGCGTGGCGTTCGCCATCGAGCGGGCCGCGGCGGCGATCGGCGAGCAGGCCCGCTGGCCCGCCGACGCGGTCGCGGTGTGCAGCTTCGGCGACGCCTCGATCAACCACGCGAGCGCCCTGAGCGGCTTCAACACCGCCTCCTACGCCACCTACCAGGGCCAGGCGATGCCGCTGCTGCTCGTGTGCGAGGACAACGGCATCGGCATCAGCGTCCGCACGCCCAAGGGCTGGGTGGAGTCGGCCCTGCGCCGGCCCGGGATCGAATACTTCGCCGCCGACGGCTGCGACCTCGCCTCGGCGTACGACGCCGCCGTCAGCGCGGCCCGGCACGTACGCGAGCACCGCTCCCCCGCCTTCCTCCACCTGACCACCGTGCGGCTCATGGGGCACGCCGGCTCCGACGTCGAGCAGGCCTACCGCACGCAGCGCGAGATCAGGGCCGACCTGGAGCGCGACCCGCTGGTGCGCACGGCGCAGCTGCTCGTGGAGGCGGGGCAGAGCACGCCGGAAGAGCTGCTCAGGACGTACGAGTCCCAGCGCGAGCACGTGCTGCGGGTCGCGCTGGAGACGACGCGCAGCCCGCGGCTCGGCTCCGCCAAGGAGGTCATGGAGCCGATCGCGCCGCGCAAGCCTGAGCTGATCGCCAAGATCAGCCCGATGGCGGCCCCGGGGCCGGAGCGGGAGAAGGCGTTCGCCGGGGCGCTGCCCGAGCACGACAAGCCGATGACGCTCTCGCAGGCCATCAACCGCACGCTCGCCGACACGCTGGCCGTCTACCCCGAGATGACCGTGTTCGGCGAGGACGTCGCCAAGAAGGGCGGCGTCTACGGCGTGACCAGGGGGCTGCAGAAGCGGTTCGGCGCCGCCCGGGTGTTCGACACGTTGCTGGACGAGCAGGCCATCCTGGGGCTGGCGCTCGGCGCCGGCGTGTCGGGGCTGCTGCCCGTGCCCGAGATCCAGTACCTCGCCTACCTGCACAACGCGCTCGACCAGATCCGGGGGGAGGCGGCCACGCTGTCGTTCTTCTCGCGCGGTTCCTACACCAACCCGATGGTGGTCCGGGTGGCCGGGTACGCCTACCAGAAGGGGTTCGGCGGCCACTTCCACAACGACAACGCGGTGGGCGCGCTGCGCGACATCCCCGGCCTGGTCATCGCCTCGCCCGCGCGCCCCGACGACGCGGCCTCCATGCTGCGCACGTGCCTGGCGGCGGCCCGCACGTCCGGGTCGGTGTGCGTGTTCCTGGAGCCGATCGCGCTCTACCACACGCGCGACCTGTTCGAGGAGGGCGACGGGGGCTGGCTGGCGCCGTACGCGGCGCCCGGACGCTGGCCGGAGACGCACGTGCCCATCGGGCAGGCGCGCTCCTACGGCGACGGGCGCGACCTGACGATCGTGACGTTCGGCAACGGCGTGCGGATGAGCCTGCGGGCCGCGGTGCGGCTGACCCAGGAGGGGTACGGCTGCCGCGTGCTCGACCTGCGCTGGCTGGCGCCGCTCCCGATGGACGACCTGCTGCGGGCGGCCGAGCTGACCGGCAACGTGCTGATCGCCGACGAGACCCGGCACACCGGCGGCGTCTCGGAGGGGATCATGGCGGAGCTGGCCGACGCCGGGTTCACCGGGAAGCTCGCGCGGGTGACCTCGTCCGACAGCTTCATCCCCCTGGGCGGGGCGGCCGAGCACGTGCTGCTGTCGGAGGCGGAGATCGAGCAGGCGGCGCGCAAGCTCCTGGGGTGACCGCTACGGGTTCGAGCGGGCGACGGCGCCCCTGATGCACGTGGGCTTCGACCAGGCGACCGTCGAGCTCTCCGAGACGCGCAGCAGGACGCCCACCAGGAAGCAGTAGCCGGTGTCCGGGTCCAGTCCCGCGACGCGGGTCTCGGTGCTGCCCTGGCCCAGGGCGGTGACGGCCTGCTCGCCCTTCTTGAGCGGGGAGCGCTGGAGGACCACCGGGTAGCGGCGGGCCGCCGCGGGGAGCGTCCACTTCAGCTCGACGAGGGCGCCCTGGTCGGCGGTCACCTTCAGGCCGCGCGGGGTCAGCGCGGCGACGGACTGCTTGTCGATGGCCTCGGTGTCCCGGGTGCCCGGCTCGGACGCCGAGGGCTGGGTGGTCTGTGATGGCTCGTTCTGCTGGAGCGACAGGTAGACGGCCGCGCTCGTGCCGCCCACGACGACGGCCGCCACCGCGGCGCCGATCACGAGGCCCCGCGGCAGGCGCCCTCCTCCGCCCGGCGCGGTCGTCCCGCCCCGCACTGGCGGGGTGGTGGCCGAGGCGATGGGCTGCGGTGCGGGAACGCCCGTCGCGCGGTGGCCGCGCTGCCCGC
>NZ_JBSFTC010000450.1:0-6775 GCF_053590415.1 Nonomuraea sp. NPDC003201 | reverse complement strand
GCCCGGCGCGCGGGGCTGGCTGGGCACCACGGCCGGCGTCACCGACGACGGCCTGTTCGTCAACGTCGCCCGCTTCGCCGGCCGGGCGGCCGCCCACCGCAACGCCGACCGGCCCGAGCAGGGGCAGTGGTGGGTGGAGACCGCGAAACTGTTCGCCGGCGAGGTGACCTTCCTCGAATGCGACGAGGTGATCGAAATCCTGGGCGGCGGGTCCGATGAGGCGGGGTTCGTCCAGGTGCTGCAGGGGCGCGTACGCGACCACGCCCGGGTACGCGAGGTGCTGCGGCAGGGACAGGAGGAGCTGGCGGCCTTCCGTACGGACCTCATCGGCGCCACCGCCGCGCTGTGCGGGCAGGACAGCTGCGTCGAGACCGCCTACTTCACCAGCGAGGTGGCGGCCCGGCAGGGAGAGGCCAAGCTCCAGCCGCCGGCCATCCGGGAGCTGCTGCGGGCCTGGCAGGAACTGTTCGTCTCCGACGTGGACTTCTTCGACCTGCGCGAGCCGTGGCTGTACTCGCCGCGCTAACCGCTCACACATGGGCCCGCAGCCGTACGGGCACCTCGAACCAGACCAGCTTGCCCCGCCCGGTGGGAACGCAGCCCCAGCCGCAGGAGAGCACCTCCACCAGCAGCAGCCCGCGCGAGCCCTCGTCGTCGAGGCAGGCGGTACGCGGGCTCGGCGGCACCGGGCTGGAGTCCTCCACCTCGCAGCGCAGCAGCCCGTCGGCCGCCGACAGGCTCATGCGCACCAGGCCCCGCGCGTGCCGGACCGCGTTGGTGACCAGCTCGCTGATCAGCAGCTCGGCGTGGTCGCACGCCTGCTGCAGCCCCCACTCCGCGAGCTGGGCGCGGGCGGCGTGCCGGGCCCGGCGCACCGAGTGCGCCTGGGCGGCGAACGTCCACGACGCCGGCGCGGCGCTCACGCGGCCCGCTCCATGACGGCCGCCGGGACGATGCTGCGCCCGTCGGGCAGCAGCTCACCGGTATCGTCGAAAAACACCACCCCGTTGCACAGCAGTCCCCATCCCTGCTCGGGGTGGTAGGCGACCAGGCGCGCGGCCTGGTGGGCGGCGGAGTTCGCCGGAGGACAGGGAGGCTGGTGCGTACACATGGTGCGGATTCCCCCGTTCCTCGCATCCAGCTGGTTATCCGTACGCTTCCAACGTGCCTCACAACACCACGCCAAGAGCAGGTGAAAAATACCCTTATAGGTACCTATGTCTGGTTTGTGCGTAGTGTTGTCAGCGCCTCCCGGCCCTCATCCCACCGCCACCGCACATCGCGGCCACTCAGATGCACCCCGCCGATCCAGCGGTCCACCCCGTTCAGCCGCACATGATCCTCCTCACCCGCCAGCACCCGGGCACCCACCGCGGTCAGACCCACCCCCGTCGCCCGGTCCACCCGCCCACCCGCGGGCCGCAGATCCAGCAGCGGATACGGCGCCCCCGCCAGGCGCTCCATCATCGCGAAACACCACGTGTCCCCCAGATACCGGCGCGCCTCCCGGGCCGTGGCCCGCACGAAGACATCCCCCGCCGGACCCTCCTGCGCCGCGGCGGCCAGAACACGACGCTCAGTGAGGGAGAGCCCGTCACGGGTGGAGGGATACTCCCGGCACAGACGCTCGAACGCCTCACCCAGGAAACGCAACTCACCGGAACGGACCGCCGCGATACCCGGCAGACCCTCCGGCGTCGGAGCACGAAAAGCCGCCCACGCCCGGGTCGCCAACTCCAGCGCCGCCGCAGACAACCTCGCGCACGCCCGCGTCGACGGCAACTCCCGCAACTGCTCCGCACGCAACTCACCCAACCCACCGAACCGCGCGATGCCAGGATGCTCCCCGATACAGATCAACGTGACAGCCTCGGCCGGCACCCCCAACTCCGCCAACCAGGCGAGAATCTCCACGATCTGCAACTGATCGTACAAATCAGCCTCGAACCACAGCACATACTCGCCACCCCGGTTGGCCTCCACCGCCGCATCCCGCTCCACGAACATCCGCAGCCCCTCACCGCGGTCATCGGCGCCCGCCCCCACCAGGAACGCGGCCCTGACCCGGCGCAGCTCCTCCCGCCCCACCGCCGGAACCGGCCCCTCGTGCAGCACATCCCGCCAGAACACGATGCGCCGGGCCAGCCCCGTGCCCGCCAGATCGGTACCGTCACCGTTACTGATGTGCAGCGCCCCCAGCCAGTCCCGCTCCGCCGCGGACCGCTCGCCCAGGAGCCGGCGGCGCGCCACCGCATACGACTCACCGGTCCTGGCCATACGGGCACGCACCCGCCGCTTGAAATCCGCCTGCCTGGTCATGAACATCTCCCGAACGCCGCCGCGGCGCCCCCCAGCGACCGGCGCGGCAGGCGCACGACCAACCGGCAGATCCTCCGTCCGAGAGGTGAACCCCCCTTTGCCTCCATCAGGTGACCCGGCCGGGGCGGGTGGCCGGAGGTTGGGCGGGGACGGCCGCCACCGGCCATGCTAACCCCGCCCCACCGCCACCCGCGAGACCCCTCAGCCCGGACGCACCGGCTGACGCAGCACCGTACGCGGCTCCGGATCATCGAACGCCGTCAGATACACCTCATGATGCAGCCCATGGGGCACCAACCCCCGCTCCGCCATGAACGCCTCCATCACCGCCAGCGACCGATACTCCTCACTGAACGCGCCCACATGCAGCACCTCCACACACTCACCCTCCGTGAACGTCGCCACCCGCACCCGATCCACCGCCGCCCCCGACGAACGCGCACCCTCCCGCGCCCGCTCCACCAGCCCCGCCTCCGGCACCCCCGCCAGCGGCAGCAGCAGATGCCAGCGCCACAACTCCCGCGGCACCTCCAGCCCCGGACGCTCGTCCTCCACGAACCACAACCCCTCCAGCGGCCCCGCCGGACCGCCCATCCCCGCCGCCACCGCATACAGCGCACCGATGGCCGACACATGCTCACTCCCGCCCGGCTCACCCATGCCCGTCACATTCAGGCAGGTCACCGGACCGTACGTGACCAGCTCAGGATTCACGACTCCTCCAAACAGATCATCAGATGCGTAACGAGATGCTCAGGCGAGGTCACGGCCGGATCCGACACGTACACCTCGCGAATCGGCCCCCGAACCGCACACCGGCGCTCGCCACACCAGGCCAGCACCGCATGCGCCGTCAGAGACATCTGGTCATAAGGCCCCACATGCGTCGCACAGGCGAACCTGCCCCCCGGCAGCACCCGCACCGGCGCACCACCGCCACCCTCCCCGTCCCCGAGCACCCGGGCGGCCTCCACATCGAACACCTCACCGAAATCCACCGGGAACAACCCGATCAACTGAACCGGCCCGGCAGGCCCCAGCAGCCGCGACAACGCCGCCGACACCGCCCGCCCCACATCCTCCGGCCCCGCCGCCCGCTCCGTCGCCACCGCCACCCGCCGCGCCGGCTCCTCCACCACCCGCACCGGCACCGACGGCAACCCCTGCGCCATCACCCGCTCCAGCGACGCGAGCGTACGACGCCGCCGCGCCAGCTCCGCCTCCAACTCCTCCCTGACCCCGTCAAGCGCCTGCGCCCCGCCCGCCAGCACCTCACCCACCACCGCCAGCGGCACATCCAGCGAGCGCAGCAACGCGATCGACAACGCCACCCGAGCCTGCGACGCCCGGTAAAACCGGTAACCCGTCACCGCGTCCACCCGCGCCGGCCGCAACAACCCCAGCTCGTCATAGTGACGCAACTGCTTCACACTCAACCGCCCCAACCGGGCGAACTGCCCGATCGGCAGCAACTCCTCGTCCACGCGCACCAGCATGGACCCTCCCACCGAGGGAGAGTCCAACCGGCTCCACGCCCAATACATGCCCTTGCAGGCATATATCCAAGCGGGTATATTAACGAGCCATGCGCTTCGACGTGCTCGCGGAACCCACCCGCCGCCACATCCTCGACCTCCTCCTCGAACGCCCCCGCCTCGTCAGCGAACTCACCACCCACCTCGGCCTCACCCAACCCGGCACCTCCAAACACCTCCGAGTCCTGCGCGAAGCCGGCCTCGTCACCGTCCGCAAAGACGCCCAACGCCGCTGGTACGAACTCCGCCCCGCCCCCCTCGCCGAAATCGACGCCTGGCTCACCCCCTACCGCAAACTCTGGAACCACAGCCTCGACCGACTCGAACACCACCTCGACACCATGGAAGAGGAAGACGACCGATGAACGAAAACCTCACCATCCACCCCGACGGCCGCACCACCCTGCGCATGCAACGCCGCCTCCCCCACCCACCCGAAAAGGTCTGGCGCGCCATCACCCAGCCCGAACACCTCGCCCACTGGTTCCCCGCCACCATCACCATCGACGGCGACCGCATCAACTACGGCTTCGGACCCGACGGCCACATCACCGAGAACAACCCACCCCACACCTACGCCCACACCTGGGGCGAGGACGAACTCCGCTGGGAAATCCACCCCGACGGCCCCCGCGCCAGCATCCTCACCTTCACCCACACCTTCACCGACCACCACGGCGCCGCCAGCTTCGCCTCCGGCTGGCACACCTGCCTCATGGCCCTGCTCCACACCCTCGACGAACGCCCCGCCCAGCAACCAGCCGACAAGCAACCCGCCGAATTCGCCCGCCTCCACGAGGACTACATCGCCATCTTCGGCCTCGTCCCCGCCACCGCCGAAAACGGCGACGTACGCGTCGAACGCCAGCTCACCCGCCCCGCCGAAGACGTCTGGCACCTGCTCAACGGCGACGACGCCACCCCGGGCGACCCCCCGCCCGCACCCTTCACCGCACCCGGCCTGCGACCCGGGCCGGTCACCCGCGCCGAGAGCGCCAAACTCCTCGAATACGACACCCCGACCGGCCCCGTCCGCTGGGAGCTCACCCAGGGCACCGGCCAGGGCGCCCGGCTCATCGTCACCCACACCGGCGACACCACCACGCTCGACGCCTGGCGCATCCGCGTCGAGGAACTGGCCTCCGCCCTGGTGGATCTGTGATTTTCAGGGGGTGAGAAGGGTGGTGCGACCACCCACGCCCTTTACAATGTAGATCACTTACCTGGGAGGCCGAGAACCGCCGCCGTCATCGCCCGCGCCCGCCCCGGCGCCGTCAGCAGGTCCGTCGAATCCGACAGCTGATCCACGCACCCCACCAGGGGCAACCCCCTGATCACCGGGTCCGACACCGACTCCAGCAGCGCCTGCGCGAACCGGTCCCCGCCGATCACCTCGAACGGCCGGTCGAAGAACCCCCGTACCCGCTCGTCCAGCCGCTCGGCCAGCCCCACCCGGTTCTGCAGCGCCGCCACCCGCGCGTACGCCCCCGACAGCCCCTCCTGCCGCTCCCGCCAGGAGCGCGCCGCCACCGCCGCCCCCAGGCACTCCCCCAGCTCCGTCGAGCCCGGCATGCGCGCCAGCGCGCTGCCGAGCCATTTCGCGTACGGCGGGTAGCGCCGCCGCAACAGCAGCGCCAGCCGCATCACCTCCCGCGCCAGCCGCGCCCCCACCACGGCCGAGCCCAGCTCATCGCCCACCTCGCCACATCGGCCCGGGAACGGCTCCTCCTGGGCGATCCGCCGCCACTGACACGCCAGCACATACCGCCACACATCCTCCGGATACCAGCGCAACGCCGCCCGGGCCGTCTCCAGCCCGCCCCCGGAAACGGCGGCCTCCAGCCCGTCGTGGAACACCTCACCCCGCGTCACCTCGGCCAGGCTCTGCCACGGCGCCGACAACCAGTCCAGCAGCGACACCCCCGCACGCGGATCGAAACCCAGCCGCTCCACCAGCCACGACCCCAGCTCCGTCACCGCCACCCCGGGCTGCACGCTGCCGTGATAGCCGAACACGGTCGGAAAACCGCCGAACCGCTCCGGCAGGCCCGCCACCACCTTCGCCCGCACCTCGGACGCCATCCCGGGCGCCACGAACACCAGCACCCGCGGCCCCCAGTCATGATCGGCCGAGCGGGCCGTGTCGAACTCCAGCACCTCCGACCCCGGCCCGATCAACGCCGCACTGTGCGCGACCCCGGACACCAAAGGCGCCACCACCTCGCCGTAGAAGGCGCGGGACAACTCGATACCTGGTACAAAATCGGACATCACGCCGTCAACTCTGCCCCAGCGCCGCCCGAACCTCACCCGATTTTCCGGCGCCCGCCCGGGAGCCAGCCGGGGGTCAGCCGGCGACGTGAGAGGCCATCACCCGCCGGCGCCGGTAGCCGATGCGCTCATAGAGCGTCAGGGCCGCCGCGTTGTCGTCGTCGACCATCAGCGCCGCCCGCCCGTAGGCGGCCAGCAGCTCCGCCGACGCCCACCGGCACACCCGATCGGCCAGCCCGCGCCCCCGCAGGCCCGCCTTCGTCGCCACCCCGGCCAGCAGCCCCACGCTGGGCGCCGGCCAGGCATCGGCCGCCACCGCCGCCAGCTCGTCGCCGACGCGCAGCCCGGCCCACCGCCGCACCCCGGCGATGCCGGGCACCGCGTACGAGTCGGGCGCGTCGGCCGCCAGGAGCGCCGCGACCTCGGCCTCGGCCGAGGGCTCCAGCCAGCCCACCCCGCGGGGAGCGGGGCCGTCCAGCGCAGGCAGGCTCATCCAGGAGAACGTCCCGGACTCGCGCAGGCCGTCGAGCTTGGCCGTCACCTCGCGTACCAGCTCCAGCTCCCCGAACGGCCGGTAGGAGGGCCCCAGCTCGGCCAGCGCGTACCCGACCAGCTCCACCGCGTCCGAGGCCGCACCCCACACGCCCAGC
>NZ_JBSFTC010000449.1:0-6871 GCF_053590415.1 Nonomuraea sp. NPDC003201 | reverse complement strand
GGACGGCTCGCGCACGTCCGGCACCAGCCGCGCGACCAGCGCGAACCCGGCCGCGCAGCACGCCGCGACCACCAGGAACGTGGCCCGCCAGCCGTGGGCGTTCCCGATGAACGTGCCGATCGGCGCGCCCAGGATCATCGACAGGTTCATGCCGAAGACGAGCTTGGAGACGGTGGACGCCTGCTTGCCCGGCGCGGCGGTGGAGACCGCGATGACGATCGCGTTGGCGAAGAACGTGGACGTCACCAGCGACGTGACGACCCTGGCCGCGAAGAGCACGCCGTACGCGGGGGCGAGCGCGGAGGCCAGGTTCCCGGCGATCGTGATCGCGAGCAGCACCAGGATGAGCGGCTTGCGCGGGAAGCGGGCGGTGAGGGCCGTCAGCACGGGCCCGCCGACGATCATCCCGATGGCGTACGCCGTCACCAGCAGCCCGGCGGCCGGGATCGAGACGGCCAGGTCGGTGGCGATGCCCGGGAGGATGCCGGCGATGACGAACTCGCCGGTCGTTATCCCGAACACGCACAACATCAGCGACGGCACACTGAGCCTCATCGATCTTCGCTCTCTTTCTTTACAGATCAGTACAGAACTAGGGCGGCAAAAAGGCCGCGGCTCCATGAACCGCGGCCGGGGCTGCTACAGGGCGGCGACGGCCCCGTCGACGACGTCGAGGAGGGCGGCCCGATCGTCGGTGACCTTGGCGAGCACGCGCAGGCCGTAGTAGGCGCTCTGGAACGCCCGCGCCACCTGCCGCGGCGGCCGGTCCGACGACAGCTCGCCCGTGCTCTGGCCGAGCTCGACCAGCCGCTGGAGCGCCTGCTCCAGGTCGGCGAACTGCCGCCGCACCAGCCCCGCGACCGCCTCGGTGCGCCCGCTGAACTCGGTGGCGGCGTTGAGCGCCAGGCAGCCGCGCCGGCCCGGGTCCGCCATGTCGGCGTCGATCACGCCGAGCATGAGGTCCCTGAGCCGCGCGCGCACCGACCCGGGCTCGGCCAGCATCGCCAGCTGCGCCTCGGCCTTGGTCTCGGCGTAGCGGCGGATCGCCTCCTCGTAGAGGCGGTGCTTGCTGCCGAAGGCGTTGTAGAGGCTGCCGCGGCCGAGCCCGGTGCGCTCGCACAGGTCCTGGGTGGAGGTCGCCTCGTACCCCTTCTCCCAGAAGACCTCCATCGCGGCGTCGACGACCGCCCGATCACTGAACTCCCGTGGCCTGCCCATGGGAGGAGGTTAGCGGATTTTGTACAGACCAGTAAAGAACCGTCCGGGCTAGGGCGTGGTGGCGCAGAACTCGCCGCTCAGGGTGCTGACGCGCATGCATACCTCGTCTCCGCCGACCAGCACCACAGCGGGCCGGAAGTCCCCTTCGAGCGCCGTGCCGAAGGTGGACGTCGTGAGAGAGCCAGGGGTCAGGACATCGTTCACAATGAAGGTGAAGACGGCCGTGGCCGGCGCGGGCTGGATCTCGAACCAGTAGAAGCGGTCGCCGGGCACCCCGCGGACTTCCTGGCAGACAGGCGTTTCCGGCAGGCAGGTGATCGCCGCCTGAGCCGGAGGCGATCCCCCGAGCGAGAGGATCCCGGCGGCCACCGATACGGCGAGGGCGCGGAGCATGTTCGTCACCTTTTCTTCAGAGATCATCGAAGCCTTCCAGCCGATGATCTCTGAAGAGGAGGCGGCGGGCTACCGGGCGTCGATCCGCTGGCAGAGGCCGTAGACGAACCGGGCGCGATGGGTGGCGCCGCCGTGGGCGAAGTCGACCGCCCAATGGTGCGGGGCCTGGCCCTCCTGGTGGACGGCGCCGGGGAAGCTCGCGGCGACGTCGGCGACCACGCAACTCCAGGGCGCCAGCTCGGCGAAGGACAGCGTCCTGGGGTCCCCGGGGCGGACGAACCACTGGTTCCACGTCTCGCCGCCGGGACCGTACAGGACCTCGAACTCCAGGCCGGGCCAGGATGGCAGGACCCAGCGGGACACGCCGCAGGTCAGGCTGCCCACGGCGGTCGTGCCCTCGTACGCGGGGCGGCCGAGCAGCGGCCGGAGCGTCTTCGGCGCCCTCGGCGAGTGGAGCATCCTCGTCCACTGGGCGTGCGCGGCCCGCAGCTCCGCCCTGGTCGCGCCCATGACCCGGAGCGCGTCCTCGACCCGCGCGGGGTTGAGATCGCGCATCCGGTGCATCAGGGACAGTTCAAACTGCCGCACGCCGAATCGCACACCCCCGTTTTACCTGCTCCCGGCGTTGCACGAGGCATCGGGCGGGTGCCCTTTCCTACCATCGGCGGGTGACCATGGCGCGTCCCGTCCCAGGCCCCGGCCGGCTGGCTCTGTTGGCGTTGCCCGCGTACCTCGTGCGGGGCGAGCACCTCCTCGACCGGGCCTTCGAACGCTACGGCGACGTGTTCGCGTTCTGGGCGCCGGGCATCGGGCGGGTCGCGCTCATGCGCGACCCCGCGCTGATCGGCGAGGTCATGGCGGCGCCGCTGGACCCGTTCGAGGGCCGGCCCACGGCCGCTGCGTGGGGGCCGCGGTCGATCTTCGCGCAGCACGGGGCCGACCACCACCGGCTGCGCAAGCTGGTGCTGCCCCTGCTGGGCGGCCGGGCGGTGCGGCGCCACCGCGAGATCGTGGCCGACGTGGCCGGGCGGACGGTGGACGGGTTCCCGGCCGGGATGCCGTTCGAGCTGCTGCCGCTGCTGTGGGAGGCGCTGCTGGAGATCGCGCTGCGCTCCCTGCTCGGGCTGGACCGGCGGCGCCTGGAGGTGTGGCGGCCACTGGTGCGGGAGCTCCTGAACGTGGCGCTGACGGAGGAGCTCATGGTCCGCTTCGCGCTGCGCGGGCTGGGCGCCATCCGGCTCTGGCCGTCCGCGCAACGGCTCCGCGCCCGCTGCGTGCGGCTGGTCAGGGGCGAGATCGCCCGCCGCCACGACGGCGACACCGGTGACGACGTCCTGAGCCTGCTGATGGCCTCGCGCACCGCCGAAGGGTGGCGGCTCAACGACGAGGCGCTGGTCGACCAGGTCCTGACCATGCTGCTGGCGGGGCACACCACGACCGCGCTGGGTGTGGCCTGGGCGGTCGAGCGGCTCGTACGGCACCCGTCCGCGCTCCACCGGCTGACCGCGGAGGCCCTGCATGGCGAGGACGACCGGTTCGCCACCGCGGTCACCTGCGAGACACTGCGCCTGCGGCCCTCGACCTCGACCGTGCCGCTGGGTGTGGCGCGCGAGCGGCTCACGTTCGGCGGCTACCGGGTCGAACCCGGCACCAACCTGCTGGTGGCGCTGCGGGCGCTGCACCGCCATCCCCGGCACTTCGCCGACCCGTCGGCCTTCCGCCCCGAGCGGTTCCTGGAGGGACGTCCCGCCCCGTACAGCTGGCTGCCGTTCGGGACGGGGCCGCACGTGTGCGTGGGCAAGCACTTCGCGCTGCTGCAGATCTCGACGTTCCTGCACGTCGTGACCCGCCGCGTGATCCTCTCCGCCGCCGACCCGCGCGACGAGGGGATGAACCGCGTCGCCATCACCCACCAGCCCGACCGGGGCTGCACGGTGGTCGCGGTGCCCCGCGGCCCGATCACCCCGCGACCTTTCGGCGGCCGGCCCGATGCCTGACACCCACCGATCACCCCACGACCCTTCGACGGCCGGACCGACGCCTGACACCCACCGATCACCCCACGACCCCTCAGCGGCCGACCCGATGCCTGACGCGCGCCCGCCGATCACCCTGCACCACGCCCGGCTCCGCGCCGCCCCGTACGGGCCGGACCAGCCGCCGCCCGATCCTGGGGTTGTCGTGGCCCAGCCCGATCCCGAGGTGATCGTGGCCCGCGCGAGTGGGCGGATCGAGCGGCTGCGCGAGGCGTGGCGCGAGCTCCGCTACGAACGGTTCCTCCCGGAGGCGTGGCAGGCCCAGCTCCACCGGTTCGCGACCGCCCTCGACGAGCTGGCCCGCCCCGGACGCCTGGGCGCCGTCGTCCTCGGGCTGCTGCGGGAGCACGGGCTCGCGGAGCCCGGGCCGGACGGCCGGTGGCGGCTGACCGGTCCGGCCAGGCCGTACGAGCTGACCCGGAGCCTGCTGCTGCGACACCCGGCCTTCGTCACGGAGGTCGCGCTGAACAGCCGCATGTACCATCACCTGCCGGCGGTCCTGCGCGGCGAACGGGACCCGCTGGAGCTGCTGAGCCGCGACGGCGGCGGCGAGCTGACCCGCCAGCTCTACGACATCGCCCCGCTCTGCCGCTTCGCCAACCAGGTGGCCGGCGCGCTGCTCGACGAGATCGTGGCCGCCTGGCCGCCGGACCGCCCGCTCCGGGTGCTGGAGGTCGGCGCGGGCACGGGCGGCACGACGGCGGCGCTCCTGCCGCGCCTGCCGTCCGACCGCACTCGCTACACCTTCACGGACGTCTGGCCGTTCTTCTGCACCGCGGCCCGCCGCCGCTTCGCCGCCCACGACTTCCTCGACTACCGCCAGCTCGACCTGAACACCGATCCCGCGGCCCAGGGCTTCGCGGCGGGCGGCTATGACGTGGTGGTCGCCGCCAACGCCCTGCACACCGCCCGGGACCTGGCTCCGGCCCTGCGCCGGGTCGGGCGCCTGCTCGCTCCCGGGGGCCACCTGCTGGCCGTCGAGACCCACGATCCGCGCCTCCTGATCGGCACCTTCGGCCTGCTGGAGAGCTTCTGGCAGGTCGACGACCGCGACGTGCGCCCGCACGGCCTGCTGCTGTCCCGCGACCGGTGGCCGTCGTTGCTGCGCGGGTGCGGGTTCGCGCAGGTGGTGCAGACCGGCGACGACCGGCCACCTGCCCGGGACGGCTTCTCCGTCATGCTGGCCTCCCGTCCCCCGGCCACCGAGGCTCGCCGACAACCGCTTCCCACGCCTGCCGGCAAAGCTGAACGGCGACCGCTGCCCGGGCCTGCCACCGAAGCCAGGCGCCCGCCGCTGCCCACGCCTGCCACCGAAGCTGGACAGCGACCGCTGCCCGCGCCTGCCACCGAAGCCCAGCGGCGGCTGCTGCCCGCGGCTGCCGGCGACACCCGATGGGTCGTCGCCGCGGAGACGGCCGCCGAGCTGCCGCTCGCCGACGCGGTCGCCCGGTTGCTGACCTCCGGCATCGAGGGCGAGGCGACGAGCGACCAGGCCGTGGCGGCGCCGGCCCCGGCTGGGGCGGCGGGCGGTGAGGCCGTGGCGGTGCTCGCGGATGGGGATCCGGCTCGCTGGCGCGAGTGGGTGCGCGGCGGCGGCCCACCGGGTGGGCCGGAGAGCGGGCGGATGTTCGAGGGCGGGCCGGAGAGCGGCGGCGGGCTGGAGAACGGGTGGGTGTGCGGTGGTGGGCCGGAGAGCGGGCGGGTGTGCGTCGTGTTCGTGCTGGCCGAGCATGGTGAATGCGCCGGCACCGATGACGAGCCGCGCCTGAGGGTGGAGCAGGCCGTCGCGCGGATGGGGGTGCTGCGGGCCGTCGTGGCCGCGTGCGACGAGCTGCCACCGGCCGTCGAGCGCACCCTGTACGTGGTGACGCGGCCCAGTGGCGCGTTGCCCGCTCCGGAGCTGCCCCTCGTACCCGCCGACGCGGCGATCTGGGGAGCCGCCCGGGCCATCGCCAACGACCGGCCCGGCCTGCGCCTGCCCAGGATCAGCCTGCACCGCGAGGGGACGGTCGCCGTGGACGCCCGCCGGCTGGCTCGCGAGCTGCTGGCTGCCTCCGGGGAGAGCGAGGTGGCGTTGACCCCGGGTGGCCGCTTCGTCGCCCGGGAGGTGCCGTACGAGGGGGTCGGCGACCGGGTACGGCACTACGTCCTGGACCTCGGCCGGTCAGGGCAGCGCGGGGAGCCCGCCTGGGTGGAGGCCGACCCTCCACCGCCACCCGGCCCCGGCACGGTCACCATCGAGGTCCGGGCCGTTGGCCTGCCCGATCGCCCGCTCCCGTCTGCCGTGGACGCCGGAGATGCCTGTGCTGCCGGTGTTGCCCGGGATGCCGGGAACCCTGGAGACGCGGGCCCTGGAGACGCAGGCCCTGGAGACGCAGGCCCTGGAGACGCAGGCCCTGGAGACGCAGGCCCTGGAGACGCAGGCCCTGGAGACGCGGGCCCTGGGGACGCGGGTCCTGGAGGCGCCGGGGATGTCGGGTGGGCGTTCGCCGGGGTGGTGAGCGCGGTCGGGACGGGGGTGCGTGGCGTCAGGGCCGGCTGCCGGGTGGTCGGGGTGGCGGCGGGTGTGCCGGCGTCGCACCTGCTCGCCGATGCCCGGCTCGTCGGCGCGATCCCCGACGGCATGAGCTTCGCCGAGGCCGCCACCCTGCCGATCCCGTTCATCGTCCTCGCCCGCCACGAGGCGCGCGGTGGCGCCACGGCGCTCGGGCTGGCGGCGCTGCAGGACGCCTGGCACCGGGGGACGCCGATCACCGCCACCGCGAGGACGGCGGCGCAACGTGAGCTCCTGCACGGCCTCGGCGTGCCGGAGGTGCTCGACGGCCCGCACCCCGGGGACGGCGTGCCGGGGCGGGTGGTCGACGCAACGCACCCCGGGGACGGCGTGCCGGACGTGCTCGACAGGGCGCACCCCGAAGACGGCGGACCGGCGCGGGCGGTCGAGCCCGAGGTGTTCCGTGAGGTCATGGAGCGCGTCCACGCGGGCATCCACCGCCCGCTCCCGCACACCCTCTATCCCGCCGCCCGGGTCCGGGAGGCGGTCGCGTCCATGCGGCACGACAGGCACCTCGGCGCGGTCGTGCTCTCCTTCGACCCCCTGGACGGCCCGGTGCCGGTCAGGACGCGGCCCGGAAAGCTCAGGCCGGATCCCGGGGGCACGTACCTCGTGGTGGGCGGCGTGGGCGGGTTCGGGGCCGCGGCCGCGTACCGGCTGGCGGAGCGGG
>NZ_JBSFTC010000448.1:0-6880 GCF_053590415.1 Nonomuraea sp. NPDC003201 | reverse complement strand
GGGGCGCCCGCCGACTGTTGCTGGACCCCGCGGGTGTATCCTC
The DNA here is from genome assembly GCF_053590415.1 of Nonomuraea sp. NPDC003201. Lineage (NCBI taxonomy): Bacteria > Bacillati > Actinomycetota > Actinomycetes > Streptosporangiales > Streptosporangiaceae > Nonomuraea > Nonomuraea sp. NPDC003201. The sequence goes on along the minus strand of NZ_JBSFTC010000448.1, from coordinate 6,837 downwards.
CCGCCCGCGCGCGGCCGGCCGTCGCCGCCGCCAATGCGAGGCCGCGGCGACGGGGGCGGCGCTCGCGGGGCCGCAGGAACCGCTCCGGCGCGGGCGGCCGCTCTTCGTCGGCCATGTCGGAGAGGGTCTCGCGCAGCAGGTTCTCGATGTTCATCCGAACTCCCTCACGGTGGTCAGCTCAGGTGCCGTCTTCTTCAGGCGTTCCAGCGAGCGGTAGATCTGGCTGCGTACCGACCCCACGCGGACGCCGAGCAGGCGCGCGATCTCGGTCTCGGAGAGGTCCTCGAAATAGCGGAGCACGAGCATGGTCCGCTGCCGGGGGGTGAGCCGGGCCAGGGCCGCGCGCATCACCAGGCGAAGGTCCGCGACGTCGGCGTGCCCGGCGTCGATCCGCTCGGGCGGCCGTCCGGTGGACACCTCGGCGACGCGTGACCGCCGCCGCCACCAGCTCACCTGTTCGTGGTACATGGCACGGCGGACGTATCCCTCGATGGCGGCCGGATCGCGCAGACTGCGCCATTTCGCGGCCGTCTTGACCAGGGCCGACTGCACCAGATCCTCGGCGGCGTGCCGGTCACCGGTCAGCAGGTAAGCGGTGCGGAACAACGCCCCTGATCGGTCGACGACGAACTTTCGGAAGTCCGCCTCAAATCCTGGATCCACCCGTCCTCCTCGCGACGTTCACGGGCAAGGACGCGAGCGGCACGTCGATCTATGCCGGTAAGGCCCAGGTTTCTCGCCACCCCGATGGCGTCGGGGTGGCGAGCTCCGAACGTGGTCCCTTCGGGCTCAGCTTGTCGCGACGATCCGGTAAGCCCTGATCACCGTCTGCTCCACCGCGTTCCCCGCCGTGTCGCCGGACCTGGCCCGCAGCGACACGAATCCGTCGCCCACGGGATGCCGCAGCACCACCCGTGAGCCTTTCACCTCCGCCTTCGCCCAGGTGGCGCCGTCATCGTAGGACACCTCGACGGTCGTCTCCCGAGGGCGTCCCGCCGAGCCGCCCGGCTGCGGGCGCACGGAGAACGGCACGGTGAAGAGCCGGCCCGCGGGCGCGGCGTTCTCCGCGTCCAGCGCAGGGGTGAACGTCACCACGGAGACCGGCAGCCGTACGGTGCCGTCCGCGGCGGTCGCCGAACGGAACGTCCACGCGACCGACACGCGCGTGCCGAGCACGGCGGGGGCGCCGCGCTCGGCCTCGGCCACCAGCCGGTATTCCGCCTCGCCCGCCGGCACCTCGAAACGGGCCTGAAGGCCGGCCGCCCCGCCGATGCGCTCGCCGTCGCGATAGAGGGTCAGGTGCTCGGTGGCGCGGGAGGACCAGCCGAGGGAGCCCCGCCCGTCGCCGAACAGCCACAGGTCGGCCGAGATCACGTCACCGGTCCGGGAGACCGTGCCGCCTTCCTGGTCGCCCGCCGGCAGGGACGGGCCGAACACGCCGCGGTTCCACGACTCCGTCGTGACCCGGCCCGCCGGGTACCGGTGGAAGGCCGACTCGAACTGGTTCACCCGCCCGTCCGCGCCGTACTCCCACAGGTAACGCTGCCAGCGGATGCCGTCCCCGGTGTTGACGTGCTCTGTCCGCACCGAGGGGGTGATGACGGGGTCGGAAGCCAGCCAGGTCGAGATCTTCCCGTCGCGTGGCCAGGCCCGGCTCGCCGCTTCGCCGGTCGCGCCGGGCAGATGGCGCGCGTAGTCGGTGCGTATGGTGGCCAGCCGCTCCCGCGTCGTGTCACGCCGGAACCCGGTCACGACCCTGCCCCGCTCGAACCAGGCCATCCGGTACGTGTCGGCCCCCGCCCAGTGAGCCGCCACCATGGTCAGCAGCCCCTCGTAGTCACGGTCGGGCCCGAGCTGCGCCGTGAACATGCGATCGAACCGGCTGCCGAGCCATCCACGGTTCCGCGGCGTGCCGCCGGGCCCGCGCCACTGGTAGACGACCTGGCCGAGTACCAGCTTGGCGTCGGCGCTCGGCGCGGTGATGTCGAGCGGCCGGCCGAGCCGGGCGTCGGCGTCCACCGTCCGGTCGGCGTCGAGGCGCAACTCCGGCTGGACGAGCAAGGTGACGCCGTCCTCGTCCAGCACCGTCGTGTCGAACAGCCACCTGCCCTTGGGCAACCGCAGCGTGGTCGTCTCCGCGCCCCCGAACAGCACGATCGGCAGCGCCTCGGCGTCCAACCGGACGATGCCCGCCTCGAAGTCACCGGTGGGAACGCCCGCCCTGTTCGTGTGCCTGATCGTCAGGTTGTAGCTCTCGACCTCCTTCTCCACCGCCACGGGGGTGCTCACGCCGACGCCGCCGGCGCCGGAGGCCACGACGTACCCGCCGAGGAAGCCGTCGGGCCCGCCGGCACTGGTGTCGGCGGTGACGGCGGCCTCCGCCGTGCCGCCCGCGGGGACGACGATGGTGTGGGGTGACACCGTGAACGCCTCGCCCGCCCGGATGTCGAGCGTGAGGGTGAGCGGCGTGTCGGAGTGGTTGCGGTAGACCAGTTTTCTGGTGACCGCCTCGTCGTCGCCGTGTGGCCACTCCTGCCGCGGGAAGCCGATGCCGGCCGGTTCGGCGGTCACGGTCCGGAGCGTCGCGCGAGCGGCGTCCACCCGGCCCGCGCCCTGCCCGTACACGTTGACGGTGGGGTTGGGCTTGGCCGAGCCCATGAGGGCGGCCTTCAGTGTGTCCGCCTTCCAGCCGGGATGCTCCCCGGCCAGCAGGGCCGCGACACCGGCCACGTGCGGGGTGGCCATGGAGGTGCCGGACTTGGCGACGTACGAGCCGGTGCCGGGGCTGTCCTTGCTCCGGGCCGCGGTGATCTCCGCGCCGGGGGCCGTGATGTCCGGTTTGAGCCCGTTGTCACCGACGCGAGGTCCGCGGCTCGAGAACGACGCCGGTTCGTCGGACTTCGTCACCGCGCCCACCGCCAGCGCGGCATCCGCGCTGGCCGGGGACGATACCGACCGATCGGTCCCGGAGTTGCCCGCCGCCACCACGAACAACGTGCCGTACCGCTCGGTCAGCGTCTGGACCGCCTGCTCGATCGGGTCGGTCTCCGGCGTGTCCGCCGTGCCGAGGCTCAGGTTCACGACCTGGGCACCCTGCTCGGCCGCCCACTGCATGCCGGCCAGGATCGCCGACTCGGAGCAGAAGACGGATTCGCACACGCGGCCGTCCAGCAGGGCAGCGTCCGGAGCCACGCCGCGGTGGCGCCCGCCGGAGGCGGCCCCGCTGCCCGCGATGGTGGAGGCGACGTGCGTGCCGTGGCCGACGACATCGCGCTCGTCCGGCTCCTCGGTGAAGTCGTGCCTGGCCACGACCTTGCCGGCGAGGTCCGGGTGAGTCGCGTCGATGCCGGAGTCGAGCACGGCCACCTTCACGCCCTTGCCGGTGTGGCCGCGGGCCCAGGCGTCGGGCGCCCCGATCTGCTTGACGCTCTGGTCCAGCGACACCTTCCTGAACCCGTCGAGCCAGACCTTGCCGCGCGTCCCGAGCAGCCCGGCCCGGCCGGTGGATCCGGCCAGGTCCTGCCAGAACCGCGTCGCCTGAGCGCGTTCCTCCTGTACGGAGTAGCCGCCGACCGCGGGCAGCGCGGCGGACCGGGCGCCGCGGGCCAGGGAGGCCGGCCGCTCCGCCCCGGTGACGATGAGCGGCAGCGAGCCGCGGCGGTCGTCGTACCCGTAGTCGAGCAGCGTCGTCACGTCGAACAGCCGCTCGTCGAGACGTCCGGCCCTGAGCAGCGGGAGCGCGTCACCGGGGATCACGCGTAACCGGCCCGCGTCCCGGCGGGTGTGGAACATGACCTCGTCGCGGCCCTCGCCCCGCTCGACGAGCGCGGTGTCCGGGCCCACGACGGTCACCCGGTCGCCCGTGATCAAGGTGACGCTCCGGGCCTCCGCCCCGGCCGCGCTCTGCTGCCCCGCCTGCGCGGTGGCGGTGGGTGAGGCGGAGAGCGCGGCCGCGGTCAGCAGTAACACCCCGGCCGCTCTGGCTCCTTTACGCAATGTGAAGCTCCTGATCGTCGACAGTGGATCACTATGTATCTGCCGATGCGACCATTCACGTTCACGCCTGCTAGAGGCCGGTCATCACGAGCCTGATGTAGTAGGAGTAGTAGGTGTCGTCGGTGCCGGTGATGGTCTTCACCAGGCCGACCGACTGCCCCGTGGAGAGCGTGGCGCAGACCGAGCCCTGCGCGGTGATCGTGCCGAGGGTGGTGCCGCCGGAGACCCATGGCGGGGTTACCTCGCGCAGGCTGTAGAGCGCCGAGCCGGCGGAGCTGATCGTGGCGCTCGGGCTCCCGAAGGAAGCGGTGTAGGCACGGGAGCCGGCCCACATGTTGACCCAGTTGTTGCCGGCGGGATACATGATCCCGCCCAGGTTGATCCGGATCTCGTCCACGCCGTCGGACTCGTCCACGTTGTTCGAGTCGATGTAGTCCAGTTCCACCCGGCAGGTCGCGGCCCTGGCCGTCGCGCCGGCGGGCGGTGCGACGGCCAGCGCCGCCGGCACGGCCAGAGCCGTCGTCAGGGCGAGCGCCGGGATCAGTTTCTGAGTGCGCATCCTGTTTCTCCTCCGGTGTGATGTGCTCCGCTGCTGTCGCGAAACGCGGCATCAGAGTGGGGCAGGCAGCGTGAGCGGATCGTGAGAGCCCAGGTCAGTGACGGAGAGCACGTTCCATATGCGCCTTTTGGCACAGCCGCGCGGCCGGGGCGCGCCTACTGTGCTGCTTCTATGGGAGAGTCGCTGACCCTGCTGCTGCTCGGTCCGCCGGAGCTGGCCGTCGCGGGGCGGCCGGTGGACATCCGCGCCGCCAAGACGCGTGCCCTGCTCTGCTACCTCGCCGCCACGCCGGGGCCGCGACCGCGCTCGGAGCTGGCCGCGTTGTTGTGGGGCGAGCGGCCCGACGCCAACGCCCGGGGCAGCCTGCGCCTGGCGCTGTCGGAGCTGCGCAAGGAGGTGGGCGGGTGGCTGGACATCACCCGCGACCACGTACGCTTCCGCGCCGGCGACGGCTGCTTCGTCGATCACGGGCGCCTGGCCCAGACGCCGACCGTGGCCGAGGCGCTGCGCTTGTGGCGCGGCGACTTCATGGACGGCGTGTGGTTCTGCGACGCCCCGGCGTTCGGCGGCTGGGTGGAGTCGGAGCGCGGGCGGGCCCGGCTGCTGCTGCGCGAACTCCTGCTGCGGTCCGGCTCCGCGCCGCCCGACCAGTTCGTACGGCTGGCGCGGCTGGTGGCCGGGCTGGATCCGTACGACGAGGAGGCGCACCGGCTGCTGATCACGGCGCTGGCCCGGGGCGGGAACCGGGGCGCGGCGCTGGCCTGCTACGACGACCTGCGGCGGCGCCTGTCCGACGAGCTGGGGGTGGAGCCCGCGCCGGAGACGGCGGCCGTCCGCAGGCAGCTTGTCACCCCCGTACGAGCGCCGCAGGCGGCGCCCGCCGACCGGCAGGTCCGCGCCGCGCCGCCCGTACCCCGCACCGACCTGTTCGGGCGGGAGACGGAGATCCGCGAACTGCGCGCGCTGCTGGCCCGCGAACGCCTCGTGACCCTGCTCGGCCCCGGCGGCGTCGGCAAGACGCGCCTGGCCATCGCCGCCGCCACGTCGTCGTGCGCGTTCGTGTCCTTCGCCGGGGTGGGCCCGGAGGCGGCCGTCACGACGCTCGCCCGGCGTCTCGGCGTGGACCTCTCCCCGCAGCGCCCGGCCCTTGACCTGCTGCTGGCCGCCCTGTCCGGCCGCGATCAGCTGCTCGTCCTGGACAACCTCGAACACCTGCCGGCCATCGACCCGACCATCGCCCTGATCATGCGCACCGCTCCGGGAGTGCGGATCCTCGCCACCAGCAGACGCCGCCTGGACGTGCCCGGACAAGTGACGTTCGAGGTGGCGGGCCTGCCGGGCCCGGAGGCTGAGGCGTTGTTCGCGTCCAGGGCCCTACGGGCGCAACCGGCCTTCGACCCCGGCCCGCACGCCGTCCCGGTCGCCGCGATCTGCGCCGCCATCGGCGGCCTGCCCCTGGCCATCGAACTGGCGGCCGGCCTGCTGCGCGCGGTGCCGCTCGCGGAGCTGGCCCAGCGCCTCGGCGTGGACGCCGGCCTGCTGTCCGCCGACGGGCCGGCCGCCCGGTCGCGGCACGCCTGCATGCGTACGGTCTTCGAGACCTCCTGGCGGCTGCTCGACCCGGCCGGGCGAGCGGCGCTGGCGGCGCTGTCGGTGTTCAGCGGCGGCTGCACGCTGCGGGCCGCGCTGGAGGTGGCCGGGACCACGCCGCGCGTGCTGGTCCACCTGGTGGATCACAGCATGATCCAGCTCACCCCGTCCGGCCGTTACGTCCTGCATCCCGTCATCCGGCAGTTCGCCGCCGGACATTTGAACCCCCGGGAGCGCCGCGCGGTACGGGAACGGCACGCCGCCCACTTCACCCGCCTGCTCGACCGGCACGCCGCCGCCCTCCAGGACGCCTCCGACGCCGAGGTCACCCGCGTGCTGGGCGTGGAGCTGGACAACATCCGGCTGGCCTGGGCGGTGTCCGGCCGGCCCGGCTTTCTCGACCGCTACTGGGTGTTGTGCCTGCGCCTGCGTCTGTACGAGGAGTCCGGCGCCGTCGTCCTGCGGCACCTCGCCCGTACGCGCGAGGCCCCGTACCTTCGGGCGCGGTGGTTGCGGATGGCGGGCGTGAGCGAGCACCAGCTGGCCAGGGAGCGCGAGTCCACCCGCCTGGCCAGGGCGGCGCTCGACACGATAGGCGAGCCGCTCCCGACGTCCCGCCCCGGCCTCGCCGCCGCCGTCCTGACGGCCGCCGCCCGCCAGGTCCTCCACCGCGTTCTGCCGATCCGTCCCTC
>NZ_JBSFTC010000447.1:0-6888 GCF_053590415.1 Nonomuraea sp. NPDC003201 | reverse complement strand
CACGGGCACGCGGGGCTGCTGCACCTGGGCGCGTTCGGCACCGGCGAGCAGGCCGTGGACATGGCCGTGCGGCGCGCGGCCGAGGCCACCCTCGCGCTGATCGCCGGCCGCGCCCGGCTGGGGGCCTCGGCAGGCTGATCGCTCGATCGGTGGTCCGGTCTCGACCGGTGCCGCGAGGTCTGCGCCTGCCGTGACTAACCGGGTTGCGGAACGGGCTCGAGGACGACCATGGAGGCCACGTCCACCTTGGACTTCAGATAGCCGAACTCGTACATCAGGTCGGCCACCCGCTGGATCCGCTTGGGGTTCAGCGAGGTCGGGAAGGTGCCCATCGCCATGGTCATCACCGCCTGCTTGGGCGTCTGCGTGTAGAGCGGCACCACCTCGGCCAGCTCGGCGCGGTTGGTGGCGGCCAGGCGCTGGGCCTTGGCGACCGCGCGCTGGAAGGCGGCGGTGGTCTTCGGGTGCTTGCTCACCCACTCCGCCGTGCCGGCCCAGCCGTCGATCGGCAGCGCGTCGGTCGGGCCGGTGTTGGTGTCGAGCAGCAGCCGGGCGCCGGCCTGCTGGGCGGCCGACAGGAACGGCTCCACCATCCAGGCCGCGTCCACCTTCTCGCTCGTCAGCGCGCCCAGCTGTGCCTGGAAATCGATGGCGACGAACTTCACCTGTTTCGGCGTTACTTCATACGCCTTCAAATGGGCGCTCATGGACATGGTGCCCAGGTTGTTCAGGGAGTTGACCGCGATCGTCTTGCCTTTGAGGTCTTTGGGGGTCTGCAGCGGCGAGTCTTTGCGTACGACGACGCCGGCGATGCCGGGCGCGCCCTGCAAAGTATCTGAAAGGATCTTCAATTTGGCGGCGCCGCTGCCCTGGATGTTGATGAGGGAGACGTAACTGCCCTTGAATATGTCGATGCCGCCGTTGAGGATCTTCGGCATGACCTGCTGCGGGGCCTGGATGATCTCCGTCTTGACGGTCAGGCCCTCGGCCTTGAAGAAGCCCTTGCGATCGGCGATGAACACCGGCGCCGAGGAGGGAGTGGGGCTGACACCGATGGTCAGCGTGGTCTTCTCCAGGTCTCCCGGCACGCCCGGGTTCGCCGCGAGGGTGCTGCCGCCGCCGCACCCGGCGAGGGTGGCGGCGGCCAGGAACGCCAGGAACGCGCGAAAAGCAGAACCGGATTCCATTGAGGGTTTCTCCTTGGCGAGTCCACGCATCCGAAAGGCCGCCGGTGATCGTACAGCAGGATCTGCGGTAATTGCCATGAAATGTCATGAGTCATGACTCGGTGGAACATTACGGGTTGTCCAAAAGTGTCCTATTTCTGGCAACCTTGGGCAGATAGGAGGGATTCCAGGTCAATCGGCCATTCCAATGGATGTCACGGTCTTTGTAAGGTTGGCCTACCTCGTCGGTGTGTGCTCAAATTGCTCTTCGTCTCATGGCGCACATCACGCGCCTCGCATGCCGGCGTGCGTTCAGGCGACAGAGTGGGGAGCCAGTGACGAAGCAACCGACCGCGCGCCGCCCTCACCCCCGATTAGCGCACGTCCGCAGGAGGCAGAAGCGCAGGCTGCGACTGCGTGACTGGCGGGTGCGGGCGCGTCTCGTCGCCCTGATCCTCATCCCCACCGGGGTGGGCGTCGTGCTCGGAGCCCAGCAGGTGATCACCTCGTGGGCCGCGGCGGGCCAGTACCAGCGCGTGCTGGAGAAGGCCGAGCTCGGTGACACCGTCATCGAGCTGACCCACCAGCTCGCGCGCGAGCGCGACCTCGCGGTCTATTTCGTAGCCACCGGCCGTTCGGCCGCGCGCGCGGAGCCGCTGCGCCGGCAGTTCGCCCCCGTCGACGAGGCGGTCGCCGCCGTACGCGCGAAGGCCCAGACGATCACCCCCGACCACGGCGAGAGCGCCTGGACCATCACCCAGCAGATGATCAGCCGCCTGCCGGAGATCCCCGCGACCCGCGGCATCGTGCAGTCCACCCAGTTGCTCGCGCTGCCGGCGCTGACCAAGTACTCCCAGATCATCAACGCCTTCCAGCAGTTCCACGACCAGATCGCCCAGGGCGGCGATCAGGAGGCCCTGGGCAACAGCGTCCGCGCGCTGGCGGCCCTGTCCAAGGCGCACGACGCCGCCTCGCAGCAGCGCGGCCTGCTCGCCGCGGTGGCCTCGGCGGGCCGCTTCCAGAGCGGCGAGCTCGAACGCTTCATGGCCGCACGGGCCCAGCAGGAGAGCGAGATCGCCGTGTTCAGGTCGGTGGCCACGCTGGACCAGCTGCAGACCTACGACGACACCGTCACCGGCACGCTGGTGGACCGCGCCGAGGCGATCAGGCTGCGCGCGCTGGCCCAGGTCACCGAGGGCGGCCGGGTCGATCTCGACCCGGGCCGCGAGGACGACGCCGAGCGCTGGTTCGAGGCGATCAGCGGCACCGTGGACGGCATGTGGACCGTCCAGCGGCGGCTCGGCGAGTCGATCAACGTGCAGAGCCGCACGCTGCAGGACTCCGCCCGCCGCGACGCGCTGCTGGCCGCCACCTACAGCCTCCTGCTGCTGCTCGCGGTGCTGATGGTCACCGCCATCATGGCCCAGTCGCTGGTCAGGCCGCTGCGCCGGCTGCGCACCGAGGCCCTGCACATCGCCGGGGTACGCCTGCCCCGGACCGTGCGCTCGCTCCACGAGGCCGGCGACGAGACCACCGTGGCCATCCCGCCCATCGGGGTCGACTCCCTGGACGAGGTCGGCGAGGTCGCGCGGGCCTTCGACGAGGTCCACCGCGAGGCCGTCCGGCTGGCGGGCGAGGAGTCCAGGCTGCGCGCCAACGTCAACGCCATGTTCGTCAGCCTGTCCAGGCGCAGCCAGACCCTGGTGCAGCGGCAGATCAAGCTCATCGACGGGCTGGAGCGGGGCGAGCAGGACGAGCAGCGGCTGGCCAGCCTGTTCACGCTCGACCACCTGGCCACGCGCATGCGGCGCAACAACGAGAACCTGCTGCTCCTGGCCGGTCAGGAGCCTCCCAGGCGCTGGAACAAGCCGGTCAGCGTGGCCGACGTCGTACGCGCCTGCCTGTCGGAGGTGGAGAACTACGAGCGGGTCACGCCCCGGGTCGCCACCCGCAGCGCCGTCTCCGGGCAGGCGGTCAACGACATCATCCACCTGCTGGCCGAGCTGGTGGAGAACGCGCTGTCGTTCTCGCCCCAGACCACGTCCGTCGTCGTCACCGCCGCCGCCATCGAGGGCGGCGGCGCCGTGCTGTCCATCTCCGACAGCGGCATCGGCATGGTCCCCAACGAGCTCGCGCAGGCCAACGAGCGCCTATCCAATGTGCCCACGGTGGACGTGTCGGTCTCGCGGCGCATGGGGCTGTTCGTGGTCGCCCGGCTGGCCCACCGCCACGGCATCCGGGTGCAGCTGCACCTCAACGACTCCAAGGGGCTGACCGCGACGGTGTTCCTGCCGGAGGCGCTGCTGCAGCCGCCCGCCCAGCCGACGCCGGCGGCCTCCTTCGGGCGGCCGTTCGACATCTCCGACTCCTGGGTCACCCCTCCCCCGCCCGTGGTCCCGTCCCCACGGCCGTACTCGCCGGCCGTGGGGACGGGTTCGGCCGACTGGCCGTCGTTCGCCACCGACCCCGGGCCCGACAAGTCCTCGGCGGACTGGTCGGCGGCCTCCATCTGGCCGGGGATGTTCGACACGCCCGGGGCCAGGGCGCGCTTCGACCTCCTGCGCGGCGGCCCGGGCCCGGTCCCGGGAGGCCCGTCCTTCGGCGGCCCGACCCCAGGCCCGGTCCCGGAAAGCCCGGCGTTCGGTGGCGCGGCGCCGGGCCCGATCGCGGGCGGCCCGATCGCCAACGGCCGGGTCCCGGACGGGTCCGTCCCCGCCAGGGCGATCTCCGTGGACCCGCTCGGCACGGGGCTGGGCGTCGCGCCCGTCCCCGACCCCGACGGCTACCTGCCGATCTTCGCGGCGATGAAGTCGGCCTGGTTCAACCACGACACCTCCGACGGCGCCTGGAGCTCGCCCCAGGCCGACGCCGGGTGGAGCGCGGCCGAGGCCGCCGCCAGCCCGGCCAACGACGGCACCACCGCCTCCGGCCTGCCCAAGCGCGTGCCCAAGGCCAATCTGGTGCCCGGCAGCGCCGACAACCCCTCGGTGCCCAAGGGCGTCGCCCCCATCCCGCTGATCTCGCCCGAGCAGGTGCGCGACCGCATGGCGAGCTACCAGCAGGGGTTCCGAGCGGCCCGCGACGACATCTGCATGCGCAGCATCCCTCCCTTCGATGCAGGGAGCACGACCCGCGAGGAAGGCCCATGACCCGCAACAGCAACCTCGACTGGCTGATCACCGACTTCGCCCGGTCGGTCCCCGGCGTCGCCCACGCGGCGGTCGTCTCCTCCGACGGGTTGCCGCTCGCCGTCTCCGCCGGTTTCCCGCCCGAACGCGCCGAGCAGCTGGCCGCCGTCGCCTCGGGGCTGGCCAGCCTGACGCAGGGCGCGGCCACGCTGTTCGAGGGCGGGCCGGTCGTCCAGACCGCGATCGAGATGCAGCGCGGGCTCATGCTGAACGTGGCCATCAGCGACGGCTCCTGCCTGGCCGTGCTGGCCGCCCCCGACTGCGACATGGGTGTGGTGGCGTACCAGATGACGCTCCTGGCCGACCGGGCCGGACAGGTGCTCACCCCGGCCCTTCGCGCCCGGCAGTCCTGGTGAGCCCGCATGACCGACCCGCCCTGGGGCGGCGGCTGGCGGCCGCCGCCCGACCCCGACGAGCAGGACCAGGATTCGCCGGTCCGGCCCTACGCCGTCACCGGCGGGCGTACGGCGCCGCGTATCAAGCTGGCGATGGAGGCCCTGGTGTGCTCCGCCGACGCGCCGCCGCACACCTTCGCCCTGATCACGCCCGAGTACGCGGCCATCAGCGAGCTGTGCCGGCAGGTCCGGTCGGTGGCCGAGGTGGCGGCGGTGCTGCAGATCCCGCTCGGGGTCGCCCGCGTGCTGATCGCCGACATGGCGGCCGAGGGGCTGTTGCACCTGTACCACCCGCGCCTGCCCGGCGGGCGGCCGGAGGCCGGGCTGCTGGAACGGGTGCTCAGCGGGCTGCAGCGGCTCTGAGCCCGGCGCCCACCGGCTGACGGCCGCCTCACGCGCCGGCGGGACGGCCGGGCCAGGCGGCCAGCACCTCTTCGGCCAGTTCCGCCGCCGACCGGCCGTCGGTGTCGAGGCGGAGGTCGCCCGCTCCGGCGTGCTCCAGGGCCTCGGCCTCACGGGCCGCCCGTTCGGCGGCCCGCCGCAGGGCGCCGGGATCCAGCCCCTTCAGCTCGTCGCCGGGGATGGCCGGCCCTCCGCCCTGCCCGCGCAGCATCACCCGTTCTGCCAGCGTGCCGGGGCCGGCGTGCAGGCGGCACACCGTCAGCGCGGCTCCGGGGAGGGAGTCCGCGTAGGTGTCGAGGCCGGCGTCGCCGGAGACGATCAGGCAGCGGGCTCCGGCGGACCGGTAGCCGGACCACAGGGCGGCGAGGTTGGCCGCTCGGAGCCGCTGGGCGTCGTCGGTGACGGGACGGAGCACGCCGATCTGCTGGAGATCGACGTAGGCGGCCGGGACGCCGCTCCTGATGAGGCGCGAGAAGACCTCGTACGCGACCGTGGACTTGCCGACGGCGGTCGCGCCGGAGAACCACAGCACCGGCACCCGCGCGAGCGGCCATCCCCCGGCCCGGGCGAGGACCGTCCTGGCCGCCTCCGCGATCGAGAGCCCGTCGGTGTTCACGCACACGTCGGCGAAGTCCGTACGCTCCAGGGCCTCCGCGTCCGCCATGGCCTGCTCGACCAGGTCGGGACGCCAGCCCCTGGCGAGGAAGCGCTCCTTGAGCTCGGCCGGGCCGACCCGCAGCCGGCACAGCGTCAGCGCGGCGTCCGGGAGCAGGCGGGTGTACCGGCCGACCTCTTCGTCGGTGAAGACGAAGCCCGACAGGACCACGCACTGGGCGCCTTCCCGGCGGAAGTTCGGCCACATCGCCGCCAGGTGGCGCGCCCGTACGAGGTGCGTGCCGCCCTCGGGAAGCGGGTGGCACATGCTGATCTGGTCGCCGTCGACGAACGCAGTCCTGACGCCACTCCGGCTGAGCTGGTTGAACACCTCCCAGCCGACCGTCGACTTGCCGACGCCCGACGGGCCGCAGAGCCACAGCAGAGGCAGACGATCATCGCTCATCCACGCGACCGTAGTCGGCCCCCGCCCCGCCCGGCGACCCGTTTTCAGCCGGTGGGCGGGACGAACTCGGGCTGGTCGATCACGCGCAGCCAGCTCCCGTCCGGCTGGCGGCGTACGACCTGGGCCCGCGCCCCGGCCCCGTCCCTCGGCGGGGTGGAGGTGAGCGCGATGTCGCCGTGGATCAGCGTCGGCAGCGGCTGCTCGGGCTCGAAGTGCGGCCGCCCGGCCAGCACCTTCTCCCACAGCTCGCGGATCGCCTCCCGGCCCACCGTCTGGCTGCCGGGCGGGTAGGCCAGCACCGCGTCCTCCTCGTACAGCGCCGCCACCCCGGCCGCGTCACCGGCGTTGGACCGCTCGACGAACAGGCGGGTGATGTCCTCCGGCCGCATGGCCTTCTCGTGTTCCGTCATGGTCTCCACCCTGCCCGGCCACCTATCAGAAGTCCAACAGATGGTTCTGATGGAAGCTAGAATCTCCAGTTATGGAACTGAGGCAGCTGGAGTACTTCGTCGCGGTCGCCGAGGAGCAGAACTTCACCCGCGCCGCCGAGCGGGTGCACATCAGCCAGTCCGGCGTCAGCGCCCAGATCCGCCAGCTCGAGCGCGAGCTCGGCGCCGAGCTGTTCGACCGCTCGGGCCGCACCGCGACGCTGACCGTCGCGGGCCGGGCGGGTCGGG
>NZ_JBSFTC010000446.1:0-6893 GCF_053590415.1 Nonomuraea sp. NPDC003201 | reverse complement strand
CCTTTTTTTTATTTTACTGCGACAACAGAGATATAAACAGCCTTCAATATACTCTTTCTTACAAGACGATGTTCCTATGTAACCCTGTAGGCCGGTGTCGCGAGCCGCTCCGCCGAGGGCAGGCGCCAGACCCTCCTGGAGACCGACGGCGCGGGCCGCTGGCGGGTGGACGGCGCGCCGGCGTCCTGGCTGGACGGCTGCCTCGACGTCGACCTCGAGTCGTCGGCCCTGACCAACGCGTTCCCCGTGCACCGGATGCGCCTCGGCGTGGGCGCCGCCGCACCCGCTCCGGCGGCCTTCGTCCGGGCCGCCGACCTGGCCGTCGAGCGGCTCGAGCAGCGTTATGCCCGGCTGGCCGACGAGGAGGGGCGGCAGCGCTACGACTACGCGGCGCCGGTCTTCGACGTCGCCTGCCACCTGGTCTACGACGGGTCCGGCCTCGTCCTCGACTACCCGGGCCTGGCCGTCCGAGCCGCCTGAGCTTCTCCGCCCCCGGGGCTCCGGCTTCCCCCCCCCCGCCGGGCAGGCGGTCGCGACCGGCTGGCGGCCGTGGGTTTGGTCGTCGGTCGCCCTGAGGTCAGGAATCGGGGCGGGTCGCCGCCTCGTGCAGGCCGAGGATCTTGGTGAGCTCGTCCGGCGGCGTCAGCTGCGCAGGCGGCGCGCTCTTCTCGGCCGCGACCGGCCCCGCTGACTCCTCCCGCGCCGGCGAGCCCTGCGCGCCGCGGTCGAAGAAGCGCAGCACCTCCACCGGCAGCGGCATCACCAGCGTGGACGTCTTCTCGGCCGCCACCTCGACGACCGTCTGCAGGAGCCGCAGCTGCAGGGCGCTCGGCGTCTGGGCCATGATCGCGGAGGCGTCGGCGAGCTTCTGGGCGGCCTGGAACTCCCCGTCCGCGGTGATCACGCGGGCGCGCCGCTCCCGCTCGGCCTCGGCCTGGCGGGCCACGGAGCGCTTCATGGACTCGGGCAGCTGCACGTCCTTGATCTCCACGCGGTCGATGTGGATGCCCCAGCCGAGCGCCGGGCTGTCGATCATGAGCGCGAGGCCCTTGTTCAGCTCCTCGCGGTTGGAGAGCAGATCGTCCAGCTCGCTCTTGCCGATGATGGACCGCAGCGACGTCTGCGCCACCTGCTCCACCGCGAACAGGTAGTTCTGCACCTCGACGGCCGCCCGCAGCGGGTCCTGCACCCGGAAGTAGGCGACGGCGTCGACCCGGACCGACACGTTGTCACGGGTGATGCCCTCCTGCGTGGGCACCGGCATCGTGACGATCTGTACGTTCACCTTCTTCAACCGGTCCACCCCCGGGATGAGAAAGGCGACTCCCGGCCGGCGGATCTCCTTCTGCGCCCGGCCGAAGCGGAACACGATGCCGCGCTCGACCTGATTGACGATCCTGACGCCCCCGAACCCGGTCAATATGGCGATGGCCGCGAGGAAACCCAGGATGATCTCGGTAACCATAATGGCCTCCCTCCCATACTTCGAGAGTAGGCCTGCCCGAACGGAAGAGCGTACCGAGCCGGCCGGACCTCCGGGTGCCGGGGTCCGCCTCTTCCGGCGCAACGGTCACGGTGCCGTCAACCGTCAACCGCGATCGTGCGGGGCGCGCTGGCCCGAAACAGTTGGAAATCTACTTTGTAAAGGGCGGATCCTGCTGAGCCGGCGGATGCGAATCTGGTAAACGTCGGTGCGGTGCGTCAGGATCGAGTTGCGGTTCTTGGCCAATACCTGATATGGCCCGGCAAACCTTTGAATCGAACTTCAACATAGCGGATTCATGGCTATTGACAGCGGGACGGACGCACTTGCGACTAGGTTGCTGACAGCGGAGCCGGGGTGCAGGATCGGCGCGGGTGCGGGCGGTCCGGGGCAAGGGCGTCCCGCGCTCGCGAGGGCGCGCTGTGCGCGAGAGGAGGCGGGAGGGCGGCCGTGGTCTTGCCATGCCGGGGATGTCGCCGGTTGTTGATGGCTTATCACTGGTGAGAAGGGCAGAAGGGATCTCGTGCAGGTCTTTGGGCGAGCCTCGCGCAGGTCGGGTCCCGGTATGTTCCCCGCCCGGCCATCGGCCGGGGCGGCGCCGATGAATGCCGGGCACGAGAAGCGCGAAAACCGCGTCACAACAGCGAAAGGCGTTGTAGTGCGAGACACGATCGTGAAGTTCGATTGTGTCAGCACGGCGCCGCAAGGAGGTGCGTGATCTGCTGAAGGGGGCTACAGTACCTGCAACCATAACGTAATCGGAGCAGCATCATGGCGAAACGCATTGTTGAGTCCTTTGTCGATGACATCGACGGCAGTGACGCCGAGGGGACCACAAGGTTCGCTCTCGACGGCACCAGCTACGAGATCGACCTGTCGGGCTCCAACCGGGAGAAGCTGGAGAAGGCTCTCGCTCCCTTTATCACCAAGGCTCGCGCGGTCCGCGCCGAGCGAGGTGTTCGCGGCCGACGCGGTGGCGCCGGCACTTCGCGGGCCGTCACCCGTGAGAAGTCCACTGAGATCAGGCGGTGGGCGAAGGCCCAGGGGCTGCCGGTGAGCGAGCGTGGCCGCATCGCCGCCACTGTCGTGGAGCAGTACGAGGCGGCCCACTGAGGGAGCGATCCGGCTTCCGGTAGGTCTTTTCAGGACAAGAGCACGGGCGGTCGGGTCCTGGCCGGCCGCCCGGCTCGGTCATCGAATGTCGTCCAGGGCCGCGTACAGTGCCTCGACCAGGGAGCGGACGCGGAAGTCGCCGCCCTGGCCGAACAGCCCGGTGATGTGCCCGGGCGCGGGCCAGAAGGGGCCGCCTGGCACGGCGAAGCCGATGCCCCAGGCGGTGTGCACCCGCAGGGTCTGGTCGATCCCGTAGGCCTGCGGGGTGCGGATCCGGTCGACGAGTTCGGGCCCGAGCAGGCGGATGCCGTCGACCTCGCCGCTGAGGGCGGCGAAATAGCGGGCCAGGGAGTGGGCGGAGGCGACGCCGTCCATCGACGGGCTCTCCACCTGGTACGTACGGGGATCGTTGGCGCTGTCCCAGCCGATGGCGACGCTGCCGTAGAAGGCGCGGTAGGACAGGGTGGCGGGGTCGTTGAGCGCCTTGGCGAATTCGGCGAGTTCGGGGACCTCCATGCCGAGTCGCATGGTCTCGGCGTCGGGGACGACCATGGTGGCCATGCGCGGCATGGCGGCTGTCGGGGACGCGGACGTGGCAGTCGAGGCCGAGCGGGCCGGTGATCTCGCGTTCCAGGAATTCGCTCAGCGTGAGCCCGGAGACGCGGCGGACGATCTCCCCGGCGAGGTGGCCGATGCTGACGCCGTGGTAGCCGTGCGCGGTGCTGGGACGCTAGCCTACCGACCGGACGGTTGGCAGCCGGGGTATGCTTTCAGGCTGAACCGAGAGAGGGACGGCGATTGGCACCGAACGAAACCTCCGACACCCGGCTGCGCATCATCGAGGCGGCGCGGGAGCTGTTCACCGCACAGACCTACCGTGCGGCCAGCATGCGGGACGTCGCCGAACGGGTCGGCATCAGCAAGCCCTCCCTCTACCACCACTTCCGCAGCAAGGGCGAGATACTCGACTGCCTGGTGCGGCCCCCGATCGACCGGCTCGACGCGACGATCCGGGACGCCGCCGCCGCGCCCACCCTCGCCGAGGTGCGGCAGCGCGTGCTCGGCGGCTGCGTCGACGTCATGCTCGGCCACCGCGAGACCATGGTGCTGCTGCTGCGCGACGCCTCCGTCTACGGCGACGAGACCACCGAGCTCATGTCGCGCGTGGTGGGCATCACCAGCCGGGCCGTCGAGCTGCTGGCCGGCCCCGATCCTGACTGGCGCCGCCGCGTGCGGGCCGCCCAGGCCTTCGCCGCGGCCACCGACCCGATCAGCCATCTTCCGGACGTTCCGGACGACGAACTCCGGGACGAGCTGCTGCGTGGCGCGAGCGCGATCCTCTCGCCGTGACGACAGCGGCGGCCCTGCGGCGTCCATCTCCGATCGGCCCCGCTACGGCCGGTCGCCCGGCTTGTCGACGATCCCGGCCTCCAGGTGCGCGGTCCATCCGACGGGGGTGCCCGCCTTGACCTCGCGCGGCTGTCCGGCCGTGTAGGTGCGGGTGGCGACGGTCTCGCTGTACGTCCCCAGGAAGCGGTAGTCCTCCGGGCTCAGGATGATCTCGAAGCGCTCCCAAGGGCCGGTGTAGACCAGCGCGATCCCGTGGCGGCCGGCCGCGTCCACGGCGTCCTGCTTGACCGACACCCCTTGGACCATCGGCAACGCGCGGAACAATGCGGCCCGTACCTTCTGCTCGACGGCCTGCTCGCTCATGACCTGGCCGATCGTCTCGACGATCCGCTGCTCCGCGGGCTTGTCGTCGCCGGGTTCCGCGGGGGTCGCGGCGACGGCCGCCCTGATCCGGGCGAGCGTCCGCTCGGGAGTGACGGGGTCCTCGGCCAGGTCGGCGGCGGTGATGCCGGGGCCGGTCTCGTGGATGACGAGCTTGCCCTCGCCGTCGTCCAGGGCCGTCTGCTTGCCGTCCACGCTGTTCCACAGCTCCAGGGTCATCCGCCTGTCCCGATCCACCTCGGGCGCGGGCTCCGCGCGGAGCGGCGCGATGCTCTCCTTGACGTACAGCCACTTGCCCGGGGAGGGCACGGTCTTGTACGGGTCGCTCGCCGCGGCTCGCGCGGCCCGCTCGCTCAGCTCCTGAACGCTGGCCACGGGAGTGAAGCCCGGCTCTCTCACCAAGGTGACGCCCACGCCCACGGCCACCGCCAGCGACGCGGCCAGGGTCATGCTCCACACCGGGCGCGGCAGGCGCCGGCGAGGGGCGGGCGCCGGCTCGCTCATCGCGCGCAGCAGGCGGGCGCGCGCGGCGTCCTCGGCCTGGCGGGTGATCGTGGGGGTGGAGCCGCGGAAGTTCTTGATCTCGTCCATCAGGCGTCCTCTCTCGTCGGATCGTCGCCGCCAAGAGCGGCCCTGGTCTTCTTGCGGGCGCGGTGCAGGCGCGAGCGCACGGTCCCGACGGGGACGCCGAGCGCCTCGGCGACCTCCTCGTACGACAGATCGCCCCAGGCCACCAGCAGCAGCACGTCGCGATCCCCCCGCGAGAGTCCCGCCAGCGCCCCCGCCAGCCGGCGGTCGTGGTCCTGCGCCGCGACCCGGCCGACGACCGCGTCGGCCATCGGCTCCGGCAGCGGGTCCACGCCCGTACGGGACAGCGCCCGCAGGAACCGCTCCTCGCCGCGCCGGTGCCTGGCGATCAGCGTGGTGGCGATGCCGTACAGCCAAGGCCTGGCCAGCTGGTGCGAGGGGTCGTAGGACGCGCGCCGGCGGAAGGCGATCAGGAACGTCTCCGCCGCGATGTCGTCGGCCGCCTGGGTGCCGAGCCGCCGGGCCGCGTAGCGGTGGATCTGCTGGAGGTAGCGGTCGAATATCCCGGCGAACCGCTCCGGGTCGTCGTGCGAGCGGCGGATGAGCTCTGCGTCATCCTCCTCCTCCACGCTCTCGACTGCTCGTGCTCGTGTCATGCCTGTTGTCTCCCGATGGGCCGGATCAGGTTCTCACCCCGCCGGCCGGGCCTAAGGGAGCAGGGAGCGTCCCAGGTCGACGACGAACCGGGCGAGCCGGGCCCGCTTGCGGAACAGGTCGTGCAGTTCGGGGGTGGGCGCCTGGCCCAGGCGTTCGAAGGGGATCGCGGTCCAGGCGCTGCGCAGCACGAGGGTGGCGGCGTAGCCGAAGGAGACCTCGGAGGGGTCCGCGAGGCCGGCCACCGCGTCGGTGTACGCGGCCTCGATCGTCTCGTGGACGGCGGGCAGGTCCGCGGGGTCGAGTTCGCCGGTGTGGGCCCGGCCGACGAGGAGCTGGCCGAGGTCGAAGCCCACGGCCGCCGGGTACGGCCAGCTCCAGTCGATGGCCACGAAGTCCGCCGAGCCGTCGGCCGGGATCAGCAGGTTCGAGGGGCTGGCGTCGCCGTGGACCAGGGTGTGGGGGAGGCGGTCGAGGGCGTCCAGCAGCGGGTCGATGTGGTCGGCGAGGGCCAGCAGGTCGGCCTGCAGCAGGGGGTCGGCGTTCGCGGCGACCAGCGGGTGCCGCCACGTGGCCGGGTCGCGCAGGGTGGGCAGGAACAGGTTGGCGAGCGGGCCCCCGCAGTAGTAGCGCAGGCCGTGGTTGAGCGGCTCGCGCGGCGCGGACGTACGGCCCGCGACGGGGTGTGCGGTGGCCAGGTCGCCGAGCCGGCGGGCGGCGGCGCGGTAGCGGTCCAGGTCCCATGCGGCGGGCGCGACCCGCACGTCCTCCAGCCACATGACGAGCCGGTCGTCGCCCAGGTCGTCCAGCCGGTACATCCGGGGCAGCCGCAGCCCGCCGGGGAGCCGGGGGCGGGCCAGGTAGATGTCCGCGTCGGCCCGCCAGGGGAAGTGCGCGAGCGCTGTGGCGCGCAGCGGCTCGGGGATGTCCGCGTACAAGGGCGAGTGCCTGATCTCGTGGATCGCCTTGACGAAGAACGACCAGGTCACGCCGCCGGTCGTGGTGCCGCGCACGCGGTGGAGCGAGGTCGTCGACAACGCCCCCGGGCCGGAGTCGAGGAGGTCGACGTGCTGGTCCGCGATCTCGGCGAGGGGGTCGCCGAGGCTCTCCCGCACGAGGTCCGTCAGGCCGGTGGTCAGCGCCATGGTCATGGGCCCCAGCATGGCGGGCGGGACAACTCGCTCGCATGAGCATGGCCTACTCAAATACGCTTTCGCCGTGGCAGGCTCCTGGCCGTTCATCGGGCGTGCGGCGCAATTGTCGGAGATCAGGTCCGCCTCCAGGGGCGTGGTCGTGGCCGGTCCGCCGGGCACGGGCAAGAGCCGGCTGGCGGCGCAGGCCGTGCACGGTCTCGACGGGGTCGCCTGGGCGCGGGCCACGGCGG
>NZ_JBSFTC010000445.1:0-6923 GCF_053590415.1 Nonomuraea sp. NPDC003201 | reverse complement strand
TGGACGCGCCGGCCGTCGCGGCGCAGCGCTTCCACCTGGACGCGCCCGGCTGGTTCGTCGGCGACGTCCCGCCGCCGGAGGCGCTCGCGCCGCTGGCCAGGGCCGTGTGGAACGACCGCCGCGTCTCGGCCGTCTACAAGGGGAAGGTGCGCACGCTGGAGCCGTACGGGCTGGTGCTCAAGGCGGGCGCCTGGTACCTGGCCGCGCGGCTCGGGACCCGGTTCCTGATCTTCCGGGTGCACCGGTTCGGCGCGGTGTCCGTGCTCGCCGAGCCGTTCGACCGGGAGCCCTCCTTCGACCTGGCCGCCTTCTGGGCGGAGCAGTCGGCGGAGTTCAGCCGGTCGCTGCTGCGGGACGTGGTCACGCTGCGGCTCAGCGAGCACGGGGTGCGGATGCTGCGGCACATCGCCGACCCGGCCGCGCTCGACGACGCGCTCGCCTCGCTCCAGCCGGACGGGACGGTACGGCTGGCGGTGGAGTCGGTGCCGGTGGCGTACTCGCAGGTGCTGCGGTTCGGGCCGGAGGCGGAGGTGCTGGACCCGCCCGAGCTGCGGAAGCTGGTCGCCGACGCCGCCGCCCGCACGTCCGCCCTCTACCGGCCCTGACCGGCCTTCAGCGGTACTCGGCCGGGTCGGTGTCCTTGCCCGGCTCCCGTACCTCCGTGATGAAGCTCCACACCCGCGGGCGGCTGCCGTCCACGTCCGTGAAGCCGTACGCGCCGGCCAGGTCCTCGCTGGCGACCGACCTGCCCGACCAGCGCTGCCGGTCGGGGTCGGCGGCGAGGGCGGCGACGCCTCTGCCGACGTACGCGGGGGTCTCGGAGACCATCCAGGTGACGTCCACCTTCGCCTCGCGCCAGTTGTCCTCGGTGACGCCGAAGTTGTCGAGCATCGCCTCCGAGCGCAGGAACCCCGGCGTCACCGCCACCGCGGTCCCCCCGTACGGGCGCAGCTCGCGCGACCAGGCGAAGGCCAGCCGGTTCACCGAGACCTTGGCCAGGTCGTAGTAGACGTTCTCGCGGTAGCGGGTCTCGTTGAAGGCCCAGGTGCCGTCGGTGACCTCGACGACCAGGCCGCCCTCGTTCCTGATCACCAGCGGGAGCAGGTGGCGGCTGCTGATGATGTGCGTGTCGACCGCCAGCCTGAGCAGCCGGAAGCCCTTGTCCATGTCGTGCTTCCAGACCGGGGTGTCCCAGGCCCAGAGGTGGTCGCCGCCCCACACGTCGTTCACCAGCACGTCGAGCCTGCCCTGCTCGCGCTCCACCCGCTCGGCCAGCGCCTCGACCTGATCAGGGTCCAGGTGGTCGACCTGGACCGCGATGCCCGTCCCGCCGGCCGCGGTCACCAGCTCCGCCGTCTCCTCGATGGTCTCCGGCCGGTTCATCTCCGAACGCCGCTCGCGCGTGCTCCTGCCCGTGCAGTAGACCGTCGCGCCGGCCGCGCCCAGCGCCACCGCGATGCCCCGTCCCGTTCCGCGGGTCGCCCCCGCCACCAAAGCAATCATGTGGCCGATCGTTCCCCGAATACCCGACATCTCGTGTCATGTTTTTCCGCCCATGGGCTGGGGCCAGCACTTCTTCTTCGACTGCGGGGGCGGGAACGCGCTGGCGTTCTTCTGGTTCCCGGACGCGCCGGAGGGCGTGCCGGGGGTGTCGGCGCCGGAGAACCTGCCGGATCGGGGGGAACTGCTGTCGGCGGTCGGGTCGATGAACCACATCGCCTTCGACGTGCCGCCGGAGCGGATCGAGGAGTACCGGGAACGGCTCGTGGCCAGGGGGGTGGACGTGGGGGTGGTGCTCAACCACGACGACAGCGAGTTCGGGGTGCTCCAGGCCGCGAACTCCACCAGCACCCCATCGGGGGGGACGTCCACCACGACCCCAAAACCGCCGCCGACCGCACCACCTGACCCCCGAACGCGGCACCCGGCCTGACGGCACGACCCCGTCACCCCCACCGGGCCGGGCACCGACGACGGCGCCGACCTCCACCGCACCCCGACCCGCCGACGCGGCGCTCCCAAGCGTCCACGCACTTCGCCACACCGCGACGGCCCCACGCCAAGCGGCCACGCCACGCGCCGCCCGATGATGGCCCCACACCGCCGCCAAGCGCCACCCCACCACGGCGCATCCTCGCGACGTGCCACCCTACGACGGGTCCCACGACGTCGCGCCAGGCCCGCATGCCGTCGCGTGCCGCGCCACGACGGTCCGTCCGGCCGGTCCCGTTATCCGGGGTCTCGCCAGTGCGGTGGGTGCGGAACCGTTCGTCGCGGGGAAGGGACCATTCGGCGATCAGGGGGAGGCGTGCGGCGGGTGAGTGTTTATGGTTTTCGGGGTGACGCGTGTGGCCGCCGGCAATGGCCAACGATTTTAGGCCAAACCGTAATATTGCCGACATTTTGATTAATGCCGCCGCAAAGCTACTCTCCCTCCATTGACTACCCGTCAGGAACCGGTCACAGCCGGCTCCAGATCCACTCATCGGAGGGTTGATGACTACCGGGGAACCCGGGCAGCCACGCACCGACCGCAGCCCCTGGAACTGGCTGCTGATCCTGCCCATCGTGCTGCCGCTGCTGACGTTCCTGTTCAACGCCGACGAGCCCCGCCTGCTGGGCTTCCCGCTCTTCTACTGGCTCCAGCTGGCCTTCATCGTGGTCGGCGTCGTGTCCACGACCATCGTCTACAGGATGACCAAGTGAGCGCGCACACGACCGAGCTGGTCGTCTTCGTGCTGCTGTTCCTCCTGGTCACCGTCATGGGGTTCGTGGCCGCGCGGTGGCGGCGGCCGAACGACCTGGCCAGCCTCAACGAGTGGGGGCTCGGCGGGCGCAGCTTCGGGTCCTGGATCACGTGGTTCCTGGTGGGCGGCGACCTCTACACCGCCTACACGTTCGTGGCGGTGCCGGCGCTGGTGTTCGGCTCCGGCGCGATCGGGTTCTACGCGCTGCCGTACACGGTCGTGGTGTACCCGCTGGTGTTCCTGGTGCTGGCGCGGATGTGGTCGGTGTCGCACGTGCACGGGTTCGTCACGCCTGCCGACTTCGTCCGGGCCCGCTTCGGGTCTCCGACGCTGGCGCTGGTGATCGCGATCACCGGGCTGGTGGCGACGATGCCGTACATCGCGCTCCAGCTCATCGGCATCGAGTCGGTGCTGAAGGCGATGGGCATCACCGGGCACCTGCCGATCGTGATCGCGTTCGCGATCCTGGCCGCGTACACCTACCAGTCGGGCCTGCGGGCGCCCGCGCTGATCGCGTTCGTGAAGGACACGCTGATCTACATCGTGATCCTGGCGGCCGTCATCTACATCCCGGCCAAGCTGGGCGGCTGGGACTCGATCTTCGACGCGGCCAAGGCCAAGTTCGACGCCACCCCGGCGCCGGGCGACGGCATCATCCTGAACGCCAACAACCAGCTCCAGTACGTGACGCTGGCCTTCGGCTCGGCGCTCGCGCTGTTCCTCTACCCGCACAGCCTCACCGGCGTGCTGGCCTCGAAGAACCGCAACGTCATCAAGCGGAACATGTCCGCGCTGCCCGCCTACAGCTTCGTGCTCGGCCTGATCGCGCTGCTCGGTTTCATGGCCATCGCGGCCGGCGTCAAGCCGGTGATGACCAACGGCAAGGCCGACAACAACACGATCGTGCCCCTGCTGTTCGACAAGATGTTCCCCGACTGGTTCACGGGCGTCGCGTACGCGGCCGTCGGCATCGGCGCGCTCGTCCCCGCGGCGATCATGTCGATCGCGGCGGCGAACCTGTTCACCCGCAACATCTACCGCGAGTACTTCAACAAGACCGCCAGCGACCGCGAGGAGGCCAACGTCTCCAAGATCGTGTCGCTGCTGGTCAAGGTGGGCGCGGTGCTGTGCATCCTGCTGCTCGACCCGCAGTTCTCGATCGACCTGCAGCTCATCGGCGGCGTGATCATCCTGCAGACGCTGCCGGCGGTGGCGCTGGGCCTGTACACGCGCTGGTTCCACAAGGGCGGCCTGATCGCGGGCTGGGCGGCCGGCCTGGTGGCGGGCATGTGGATGCTGTACCTCATCCCGAACCCGGCCAACGGCAAGCTGCACTTCGGCGGCTCGGCGTTCGCGCTGTCGAACCTGGGCTTCGACACCAAGATGACGATCTACCCCGGGTTCGTGGCGGTGGCCGTGAACGTGCTGGTGGCGGCGCTGGTCACGCTGCTGTTCCGGGCGACCAAGGTGGCCGACGGCGAGGACGCGACGGCTCGCGACGAGTACTTCGCCGACGAGGGCGACCCGAAGGTCAAGGACCTGGACCTGACCGGCTCGCACTGATCCCCCGCTGACGGCCCGTCCTGCCACGAGCGGGGCGGGCCGTCAGTCTTCCGGGTAGGCGGGGTTGGCGACCGCCAGCTTCGCCCGTACGGCCTGCTCCAGGGCGGTGACGAGGGCGTGGTCGTCCTCGATCCGGCCCTCGCGGATGGCGGCGGCCAGCTCGGCGTCGTCGGCCATGCCGAGCGCGGCCAGCCGCGCCGCGTGCTCGCGGGCCTGCTCCGGGCCGAGCGTGATCTCCCGTTCCACCATGCCGAGCACGTTGATGGCCACCCGCGCGTGGAAGCGCACCCGCCCGTCCACGGCCGGGAGCACGTCGCTCTGGAGGAAGTCGCGGACCGCGGCCACGAGCTGGGCCGCCGTGGGCACGTCGTGCGGAGCAGATGTCATCTGATTTCTCCTCAAGGCACTATTTATTCGCGTCCGATCGATGAACGGCTAGCCTGCGGCCATGCGCACAGGGTCTCCCACCGCCTCTCCCCTGGGGCCGCCCCCGGCTCTCGGGCCCCGGCTCATCCGGGCCGAGCTGTTCGTCGTGTTCTCGGTCTCGCTCGGCGCCAGCGGCCTGCTGGCGCTGCTGCGGCTGATCGGCTCGCTCACGGCGCCCGAGCAGCTGAAGGGCCAGCAGGCCGTGCTGGTCCGGTCGATGGCGCCCGGGCGGCCGTGGCTGGACCTGGCGCTGCAGCTCGCCGACATCGCCGTCAGCGTGGCGCCGGTCGCGCTGGTGGCGTACCTGATGGTGCGCTCCGGGGAGTCGCTGCGCACGATCGGCGTGGACTTCCAGGAGAAGGGCCGCGACACGGTGCGCGGGGCGGTGCTGGCGGCCGCGATCGGCGGCACCGGGCTGGCGTTCTACCTCGTCGTGTGGGCCACGGGCGTGAACCTGACCGTCGTCGCCGGCCAGCTCCCCCAGGTGTGGTGGCAGGTCCCGGTGCTGCTGCTCGCCGCGGCGCAGAACGGGGTGCTGGAGGAGGTGCTCGTCGCCGGGTACCTGCTGCACCGGCTCGACCAGGCCGGGTGGACGCCGTGGAAGGCCGTCGCGGTGTCGGCGCTGCTGCGGGGGTCGTACCACCTGTATCAGGGCTTCGGCGGGTTCGTCGGGAACGTCGTGATGGGCGTGGTGTTCGGGCGGCTCTACCAGCGCTGGGGTCGCGCGATGCCGCTGGTGGTGGCGCACACGCTGATCGACGCCGTCGCCTTCGTCGGGTACGCCTTCCTGCACGGCCGTGTGAGCTGGCTGCCCTGAAACCGTCCCGAAACCGTTGACCTGACAACTGGTTTCGGGTGAGATCCGGAACATGAGCTTCGCCGTTCCCGACGGTGTCCGGCCGGTCCGCGACGCCGTCCACGCGTTCATGACCGAGCGGGTGGAGCCGGCCGAGCCGGTGCTGCACGCGGGCGGGCCCGAGGCCGCGGCGGCCCTGGACGAGCTGCGGGCCGAGGCCAGGAAGGAGGGCCTGTGGGCGCTCGGCCACCCGCGTGAGCTGGGCGGCGGCGGCCTGCCGTTCCTCGACTACGTCTACGTCAACGAGGTGCAGGGCCGCAGCGAGTACGGGCAGCTCGCGCTGGGCACGTTCACGCTGCAGGACTCGCTGATGCTGCACGAGCACGCCTCCCCCGAGCAGCGCGAGCGCTACCTCGA
Organism: Nonomuraea sp. NPDC003201; assembly: GCF_053590415.1. Taxonomy (NCBI): domain Bacteria; kingdom Bacillati; phylum Actinomycetota; class Actinomycetes; order Streptosporangiales; family Streptosporangiaceae; genus Nonomuraea; species Nonomuraea sp. NPDC003201. Next base: position 974 of record NZ_JBSFTC010000445.1, on the reverse strand, counting down.
ACCGCTCGTGCGGGGCGACATCTGGCCCAGCTTCGCCATGACCGAGCCGTCGATCTCCAGCAGCGACCCCACCCAGATCAGGACCGCCGCGGTGCTCGACGGGGACGAATGGGTGATCAACGGGCACAAGTGGTTCACGACCGGGGCCTCGCGGGCCGCGTACACGACCGTCATGTGCCGGACCGAGCAGGACGCGCCGCCCCACCTGGCCTTCTCCATGATCCTCGTGCCGACGGACACGCCCGGCTACCGCATCGTCCGCGAGACGCCCGTGCTGGGGCTCGACGGGGCGCACTGCGAGGTCCGGTACGAGGACGTCCGCGTCCCCGCCGCCAACCTGCTCGGCCCGCGCGGCCACGGGTTCGTCATCGCGCAGCGGCGGCTCGGCCCCGGCCGGATCTTCCACTGCATGCGCTGGCTCGGGCAGGCGCAGCGCGCGTTCGACCTGATGTGCCGCAGGTTGCAGGAGCGGACCGCGTTCGGCGAGCCGCTGGCCGGGAAGCAGCTCATGCGCCAGCACGTGTTCGACTCCTACGCCGAGATCCAGGCCGCCCGGCTGCTCACGCTCCACGCCGCCGAGGCCATCGACGCGGGCTCGCAGGCCCGGGTCGAGATCGGCGCGATCAAGGTGGTCGGGGCGCGCACGCTGCACAACGTGATCGACCGGGCCATCCAGGTGTACGGCGCCGCCGGGCTCACCCCCGACACGCCCCTGGACCGCATGTACCGGCACGCTCGGGCCGGGCGGATCTACGACGGGCCCGACGAGGTGCACATCGACGCGGTGGGACGGCGCATCCTGGGCGAGTACGCGGCGGGCGGCAACTGGGAGTTCGGCCTGCGATGACCCGGCTCCACGAGATCGTCGGCGAGGTGTTCGGGGCAGGCGCGTCCGTGCCCTTCAGCGCCCGGCTGCCCGGCGGGGCGTCCCGGGAGACCTGGGCCCTCGACGTCGTCACGGGCTCCGAACGGCA
>NZ_JBSFTC010000444.1:0-6948 GCF_053590415.1 Nonomuraea sp. NPDC003201 | reverse complement strand
CAGCCGACGGCGGGGCCACCACCACGGAGCTGGCGCGGCGGGCGGGCGTGTCGCTGGCGGCGGCCAGCCGGCACGCGAAGGTGCTGCGGGAGGCGGGCCTGATCAGGAGCGTGCGCCGGGGCCCCGCCGTGCTCAACCTGCTGACCCCGCTGGGCAGCGGCCTGCTCGGTCCTGTGCCACCGGCCTCGAAGTAGCGGTCCTGTTCGACGTGCTGACTCTCCCCGCCGAAGGCCCCGCTTCCGACGAGACGAACGTCGCTGCGGGATGGGCGGTGGGACGACGCTGAAGCGACCGTCGAGGTGTTGTCCCTGCCAGGCCTGCCCGCGTCACCTGGATCTACGGGTGTGGTTCCGTGAGCTTCGCGTGCGTCGCGGCGCTGGTGAAGAGGTGCCCATGCAGGAGTTCATCGATGGGGCCACGCGACGTCGTCGAGTGCGAGGAACGGCGAGAGCGCGACCGTGGTCGGCGTCATCCCGGCGAAGGCCACGACGTCTCTGTGAAGGTGGGACTGGTCGGCGTAGCCGCTTTCCGCCGCCACCGAGGCGGCGCTGTGACCGGCGGCGAGACGGTGGGCCGCGTGGTCGAAGCGGATGAGCTGGGCGACCCGCTTGGGGGTGAGGCCGACCTGCGAGCGGAACCGGGACCAGAGGCGCTTACGGCTCCATCCGGTCTCGGTGACCAGCCGTTCGACCCGGATCCGCCCTCGGGCGGCCACCATCTGTCCCCAGGAGAAGGCGACTTCCGGGTCGACGGCTCGGCCCGCGTCCTCCCGCCGGGCGAGCGCGGTCTCCGCGATCGCGAATCGCTCCTCCCACGACCCGGCGGCACGCAATCGCTCCTGGATTCGTACGGCCTCTCGTCCCCAGAGGTCATCGAGGGCGACCACCGTCCCGCCCAGCTCCGAGGAGGCACCCAGGACCGCGTGCGCGACCATCGGCGACAGCCGCAACTGGAGGCACTCGGAGCTTCTGGCCATCCCCCGCCCTCGAGCCCCATTGGGTGCCAGTCCGGCGACGACGCGTTCCCGCTGCCGCGCACCGCGGCCGTCCTCGACGACGAACGGCTGGTCGCCGAGGTCGAAGATCACCGTGACCGCGGGGTGCGGGACCAGCGCGACGTCGCGGAACTCGTTCGCCCGGTCGCTGAACCCCGCCATCACGACCCCCGGCAGCCCGCCCGGACGCGACGGGACCGTGATCTGCCATCGAGGCGCACCGGCGCGGACCGGCTCGGCTGGTCGCACGCCGACATGGTAGTTCGCGGTGTCCACAACGTGACAATCCCCGTCAGCGGCGAGCCGCACGGCCGGTCATCGGATGACAAGTCCCGGTCAGAGCCGGCCGGTCCACACGTCGCGCTCGGCACCGTCGGGGTCGTCGACGACGGTGATTCCTTCGTCGATCAGCGCGGTGGACCGACCGGCCAGGTCGTATCGGGGCCAGCCCGGGTCGCCGTCGGCGACGAAGCGGACCCAGGCGCCGTGGGCCGTATCGGCGACGACCTGTGGTGGCTCGTCGCCGATGAGGGCCTGGCTCGACTCCTCGTCGAGGAGGTCGAACACGTACGGGAGCTCCACCGCGTGGGCGGCGCCGAGGCGGCCGGCGAAGCTCGGCGACTCGTGGTCGAAGCGGTACATCCAGGTGTCGGCCTCGCCGGCCTCGAGGCGTGCCTCGGCGACCCGGATCGCCGGAACCCGGACGAAGCAGTCGGTGGTCACGGCGGCGAGCAGGTCTCCGCTGCTCGCATCCGGCCGCGCGGCCCGGTAGCGCTCGACCGTCCCGCCGGGAGCGCCGAGGGCGCCCACGACCGCGGCGAGGGTGGGCTCGTCGACGATGTCGATCATGCCGGTGGGGACGAGGCCGATCCGGGTGTCGTCCCGGTTCCACCCGGCCAGGAGCCGTACGCCGCTTCCGGCGCCCTTTCTCAACGCGTCGAGCGGGTGATCCGGGAGGGTGTCGCCGTCGACGACCGGGGCGAAGGGGAGGCTCGCCCACCTGGACGGATCCGAGGCGGCCTGGACCTCCTTGAGGAGGGCGGACGCCGCCCGCCCGAGCCGTTCGACCGGCACCTCGCCGAAGGCCTCGCGGGTCGGGGCGACCCCGAGCGACCCGGCCAGCCTTGAGGCGACACCCGCGGCGGCCTCGGTCGTGAGCGTCTGGGCGACCGCCCCGCTCTGGGTGACCGCCTGGCCAAACAGTCCTCGGGCGCGGGGCATGGCCATGAGAGTGACGACGCTCATGGCCCCGGCGGACTGGCCGGCGACGGTCACCCTCCCCGGATCGCCGCCGAACGCGGCGATGTTGCGCTGGACCCACTCGAGCGCGGCGATCTGGTCCAGCAGCCCCACGTTGGCGATGCCGTCATCGAGGTGGAGAAACCCTTCGGCGCCGAGCCGGTAGTTGATCGTGACGCACACGACCCCGTCGCGGGCGAAGGACGTGCCGCGGTAGCCGGCGACGGATCCGGACCCCTGCGTGAACATGCCGCCGTGGATCCAGACCAGCACCGGCAAGCCGGATCCTCCCGGATCGGGGGTCCACACGTTGAGGTTCAGGCATTCCTCGCCAGGGATCACGACCTCCGGGAACAGTGCCGCGCTCTCCAGGCCGTCGTCTCCTTTCGGGCAGGTCGGCCCGTAATCGGCGGCGCGGCGCTCACCGTCCCACCGCGCGGGTGGCTCCGGAGGCCGCATGCGGCGCGTCCCGAAGGGCGGGGCGGCGTACGGGATCCCGAGGAACGCCGCCACTCCCCGGTCCATCCGGCCCCGCAGCCGGCCACTCGCCACCTGAACCCCTGGCGCGCCGTCCACGGTGTTCGTCATCATCTCTCCTGTCGCTCGGAGCTCCGCGGCCGTCGCACGTGGAGCCGTGCCGGACGCGAGATCGAGCATCACAAGCGCGGGGCCAGGGTGTCTTGGACGAATGTTCCGTCGCCGGAGACGGCGCGGGCCCGCGAACGGGCCCGCGCATGGGCGTGGTCAGCGGGCGGAGGCCGTGTAGGTGTGGCCCGGCTGGGTGTCGAAGGCGAAGGTCGTCTCGCCGGTGTTCGCGGCGCGGCCCAAGGTGAGCGGCACGGGCCGGTGCGTGGCGGCGTCCACCACGACCGGGCGGCCCGAGCGCCACGGGCTCGCCAGGGTCGCCCGTCCGCCCTTCTCGCTGGTCAGCGTGATGGATGGGACCTCGCGCCCGGCCCGCCGCTCGGCGGAGAGCAGGAACGCGCCCTTGGCGCGCAGCCGTACGAACCTGCCGTCACGGCCGGCGGGCCAGTCCGGGAAGACCCGGATCACGTCCTCGAACGTCTGCAGGAACATCGAGTTCACGGTTTCGAGCGAGCCCGAGGTCTCCAGGCCGCCGCCCGACTGCGCCACGGTCAGGTTCGGCCGCCACAACAGCTTGATCACGGCCGTGAACCTGCCGATGAGGTCCTCGGGATCCCATCCCGCGCGGGCCGCGATGGTGAACGTCTTCGGGAACCCGTTGATGGAGGAACCGCGCGATCCCGGCAGGAACGGATCCACCCACTCCAGGGTGTTCCGGACCTTCCGCAACTGTTCCGGGTCGCCGCCGATGGCCAGGTTGTCGCTCGGGTGGACGACGCCCTCCAGGTTGATGGGCTGGTCGTTCTTGTTGAGCAGCGCGTTGCCCTTGACCGGGTTCTCGATCTTGGTGGCGAGCAGGATGACGTCCAGGCCGTCCATGGCCGCCGTCGGGTACGGCGCCAGGTCGTTCAGGTAGCCCTGCCAGACCGGCCGCAGCTCCGCGTCCACCCCGAGCACCCGGCTGTACTCGATCAGCGCGGTCAGCGTCCGCCGGATGTAGCCGAGGTCGTAGGTCGAGTCGACGTCGTCGCCGCCCTCGTTCACGGCGCTGTTCAGGACGTGGTACTTGCCGTCGTCGCCCTTGACCACGTAATCCATCCAGAACTCACCCAGTTCCTTCAGGAACGGATAGGCCGTGGTGCGCAGGAACTCCTCGTCCCGGGTGTACTCCCAGTTCCACAGGAACGGGATGGCGGCGAACGTGCCGTTGGTCTTCTGGTCGGCGAGCTTCTTCGGCGACTTGGGGCCGGTCACCGGGACCTCGGCGGGGGCGGGACGGGTCTGGTTGTACGGGTAGATGGTCCGGCTGAAGGTCAGCCCCTTGTACCCGGCGGCATGCGTGGTGTTGCGTTGGTAGGGAAGCTCGGCCACCACCGTCTTGTAGTAGGGGGCCGCCAGCTCGGGCCGGTTGGCGGAGTAGACGCCGTAGAACGGGGCCTGGGTGTTGTAGTTCAGCCAGTAGCGGTTGGAGCCGCCGGTCTGGTCGATGGTGCGCCACGGCGAATAGGTGCCGGGCAGGAACGAGCCCGCGCGGCTGGCGGCACCCATCGCGTACAGGGCGCCGTAGTAGTACTTGTTGAGGGTCGGGTCGCCGGTGTCGACGTACGACTTCAGCCAGAACCGCTTCCACCACTCGCGGTGCGCGGACCGGGCCCGGTCGAGGTCACGGCCGTCGAGGCCGTGCACCCGGTCCACCGCCTCGGTGACGAAGTCGTTCAGCGGCGTGGGGTTGGCGTAGCCGCCGTTGCCGCGCAGCGTGGTGACCAGCCGCACGGGCCGGCCGGGGGCCAGCTCGAAGGCGAGGCGGGCGAGGTTGCCCGACGGCGTGCTCGCGGTGACCGGGGTGCGCGAGCCGATGACCCTGGCCGACGCGGCCGCCTTGGACACCCAGCCGCTCTCGCCGTCCGCGCCGGTCGTGCGGGTGATCCACACCTGACCGTCCCCGGCGACGCCCGTCGTGCCGGCGGGCACGGTCAGGTCGGCCTGGAGCGGCAGCGGCTGTGCGCCGTCGGGGATGGACAGCTCGGTGACCAGCAGGTTCTCGCCGTCGGCGGTCCAGGTGCGGGTGCTCAGCACCCGGCCGTCAACCGTCTGGGAGCCGCGGACCTCCCCGTTGAGGATGTCCTGCCGCTGGCGGTAGGCCGGGTCGTCGCCGAGCGCGCCGGTGAGGACGTTCCTCTGGCCCTCGAACAGCTGCAGGTCGCGGACGAAGGCCTTCTGGTTCGGGTCGGCGGGGTCGCGCACCGCGCCCGTGACCAGCAGGCGCACGTGGCGGGCGGTGAAGGCGGGCACGGTCCGGTCGGTCAGCTCGGCCGTGTTGCCCGTGACCGTGTCCACGTCGGTCCAGGTGACGCCGTCGTCGCTTTTCTGCAGGGCGAAGCTCCGGGTGTCGAGCGCCTGGAAGTTGGCGGCCCTGCCCTGGTAGCCGTTGTGCCTGACCACCCAGCGGTCCACCGTCTTCACCTCGCCCAGGTCGACGGTGACCCATTGCGGGTCGGACGCGCTCGCGCCGGTCCGCGACACCCAGCGGGTCTCGGGGTCTCCGTCGATCACGCAGGCGGCGGTGCACTCGAGGGTGTCCTTGGCGGCGGGGGTGGCCGCGGCGTGCGCGGGGCCGATGGAGATCGTGCCGAACGGCAGCTGCCCGTTACCGCTGTGCCAGAAGTCGGACTTGGACAGGTAGTACGTCTGCCGCTGGTCGCGGGCGTCGGACGTGACGTGCAGGTCGCCGTTGCCCAGGAGCAGACCCGCGGTGTAGCGGGCGGTCTGCACGGCGTTGAGGGCCGGGGGAGCGGTGTAGGCGTCGTCGATGGCCGACAGGAGCTTGCGGATGTCCCGCCACTCCGACGCGCCGGCCTGGGCGGGCGCCGGGGTGAGGCCGACCACTGAGGTGGTCAGCACGGCGAGGGCGAGCAGGGCGCGGTGCCTCATTGGGCGTGCTCTCCGTTCAAGAGGGTTTGTACGGTCGCGGTACGGCGGGCCCGTTCGGCGGCGAAGACCACGCGGTGACTGTCGACGCTCTCCTGGATCCCGGACAGGATCAGCTCGGGCCGCCCCTCGTGCAGGGCGGTGACGAACGACTCGATCAGGGCGGCGTCGCCGCCGGCGTGGCCTTCCGCCGCGCTGGAGCCGTCCAGCGAGGTGTCGATGATCGTCGTCTCTTCCGACAAAAAGTCATAAATGCGGATAAAGCGGCCGTCGCCGGTCAGCTGGCCCGCGGTGCCGAACAGCTTGGTGTGCCGGTTCTCCAGCGGCGTGAACGCGGTCATCGTGAACGACGCGGTGACCCCGCCCTCGTACTCGATGGTCACCACCTGGTGGTCCACCACGTCGTTGTCGCTGGCGTACACGCAGCGCCCGTAGGGGCCCTCGGCCAGCGCCGCGGTGACCGCCTCCTCGGTGAGCGGGCCGCCGGTCATGACCCGGGTGAAGTACTGCTTGGTGCCGCCGTCGCGCAGCCCGTCGCGGTAGAGCCGCACGGCCGAGTACGGGCACTCCGGCTCGATCGGGCACTCCAGGCACCGGTCGGCGGCGCCCGGAGGCCGCTGTTCGGCGCGGAAGTGGCGCAGCCCGCCGAAGGAGGACACGCGCTCGGCCCTGCGCCCCACCACGTGGCCCAGCCAGTCGATGTCGTGACACGACTTGGCCAGCAGCGCGAACGTGGCCTCGTCCGCGCGCCGCCAGTTGCCGCGGACGAACGAGTGCGCGAAGTGGTACCACCCGACCGGCTCCAGGTGCTCCACGCTGACGACGTCGCCGATCCGGGGGAGCACCTCGCGGAGCCTGCGCGTGTAGGGGGTGTAGCGCATGACGTGGCAGATCGCGATCATGGCGCCGGTACGGGCCGCCGCCTCGCCGATGGCCACCGTGTCCGCCTCGGTGGGGGCGATGGGCTTCTCCAGCAGGATGTCGTAGCCCTGCTCGGCGAAGACCTCGACCGGCGCCAGGTGATCGGCGTCCAGCGTGGCCACGATCACCGCGTCGGCGATCCTGCCGAGGCCGGCCAGCTCCTTCCAGTCGCGGAAGACCCGCTCGGGCGGGAGCGCGTGGCGTACCGCGAACTCCTGCCGGGCGGCCGCGCGCGGCTCCGCCACCGCCACGACCCGCGCCCGGTCCGGCCGGCGCGCGGC
>NZ_JBSFTC010000443.1:0-7078 GCF_053590415.1 Nonomuraea sp. NPDC003201 | reverse complement strand
GCGGCCAGTTGCGGAGCCAGCGCCGGATCCGCGGCGGCCTCGCCGGTGAAGGCGAACCCCGAGCGCAACCCAGAGCGCAGCGTTTCCTGGCGCGCTCGTTCTTCCGCGGAGACGAAACGCCGCGCGTGCACGCCGTCGCCGGCCGGGCCGGCCAGCGGCCAGATCAGGTACGCCTCCCGCACGTACCGCAGGAAGCCGTCCCGGTGGCCGCCGGCCCCCACTCCCACGATCTTCATGGATACGGCCAGCTCGTTGTCGTCCTCCTCCACGGTGAACCGGACGGGCAGTCCCATCTCGCCGAGCGGGCCCGCGTTGGGATCACCTGCGTCTCCCGGCCCGTTGAGCAGGCCCAGCAGCCGCGACCTGGTGGGCAGCAACCAGGGCCGGTAGATCGCCAGCCGCCGCCGGTAGGCGGGATCTGCCTCGCGTCCCGGCAGGGTCACGATCTGGCCGTCCTTGACCGCCAGGGTCTCGGCGAACCTGGCCACGCCCAGGTCCGCGCCGTGCCGGTCAAGCGCGTCGGCGAAAGCCCGGCCGATCCGGCGTACCGCCAGGATCTCCCTGCCCTGCCTGCGTAGCCGCGCCTTCTCGGCCGCCAGCAGGTACAACATGCGGCCCAGCACGCCGTGCAACGTGCTAAGCCGCACCAGGTTGCGGGTCCGCGCCACCGGGACCAGCCGGGCGGAGCCGTCCGGGCGCAGCTTGCGCACTCGCAGCGCGAGCGTGTAGCCCTGGGCCGTGCGGGTGGCGGGGTCGGTGGTGGGTCGGTGCAGCGGCAGGTACGCCCCCGCCTCCGTCCACGCGGCGAAGGTCAGGGCAGGCAGCGGCGTGGCCGCGCCGTCCGGGTCGAGCACGCCTTCCAGGCGCAGGCCGGTCTCCCGCAGGCTGCCGGCGGGCGCGGCGAGCAGCAGCGGCTCCCAGCCGCCGGGCACGGTGACCCGGCCGGCCGCGTCCAGCTCCAGCGGCTCGTCGACCGCGCCGGCCGCGAGCGGGCCGGTGAGCTGGGCGATCATCGCCTGGTGGGCGGCGCTCAGGTACGGGTCGGCGTCCATCAGACGATCCTCAGCCTGGCCGGGTCGTCGACGAGCACGGCGACCTGGTTGACGTCGAACTCGGCGTTCTGCCCGCAGTCGAGCACGGTGATCGCCTGCTCAGCCACGGGGGTGCCGAAGTCCAGGTCGTCGAAGGCCGCGGGGTAACGCAGGAGCCGCACATCACGGGCGTCGGCGATGCCGGGCTCGCTCATCAGCGCCCACACCATTTCGCTGGCCCGTACCGGCTCGCCAAAGCCGAGGCCGTCGACGTAGCGGCGCAGCCGGGCCAGCAACCTGGCCTTCAGCGCGAGCGCGGAGTCGCTGTCGTTCACGCTCTCGCGGGAACCGCTGGGCAACGGCAGCCCCCGCACCACGAGATCGGCGCTGACCCCGATGCCGACCTGCGCCGCGGGCACCACCTCCGGGAAGATCGACAGCGGTCGCAGGTCGTCGACGGCCGATTCGATCGCCACACGCAGCCCGTCTGGCCCCTCCCAGATCGCTGCGGGGGACGCCGCGACCAGGATCGTCACGTAGTAAGGGCTGGCGATGTCGCGCTCGCCGACGAACAACCGCTCGACGAAGCTGAAGTTGCCGAAGATCGACTGCCGGATGTCCAGGCCGCCCCACTGGTCGCGGACCGTGACCTGCCGCACGCCGGGCACCAGCGACACGGCGATCTCCAGCGCCTCCGCCGTCCACGCCGACCGGGGGGCGCGCAGCAGCAGCTCGCGGTAGCGCACGTCGGGCCAGCGCAGGTCGCCGCCCGTCAGGGCCTCGGTGTGCCCGACCTTCACCTCGAAGGGCGGGTCGGTGGCACGTTGCAGCGCGTACAGGTCGCCCAGCTTGGCGTCGAGCGGGTGAAGGCGATCGAGCGTCTGCGACGGCACGGCCGGGTCGATGTCGTGCTCGGGGCCTGGGTGGAAGGCCACGACGGCGACGTCGCGCTGCCGGGCGGTGTTGGACAGGGTGATCGTCTCGTCGGTCGCGGCGTGGTGGCCGCCGGGGGTGAGCAACCGTGTGCCGCGCGGGATCGTCACGCTCTCGCCAGCGGGCAGGTCGCCGTCGAGGATGAGCCGGACGCGTCCGGTGGCCGGCAGGAACGGCCGGGGCAGCCCGAGTTCCTCGCCCAGCCGGGTGAGCGCGGCGCCGGTCGCCGAGACCACGAACGCGTCGTCGTACATGGTGGCCAGGGCGCTCCAGGTGCGGGCGTCCTCCAGCGCGGAGACCTCCATGAGCGTTCTGACGACCGATCCTGAGCGCAGGTCGAGCTCGTCGCCGAGCAGAGTCCTGGCCAGGGCCAGCTTCTCGGCCAGCAGCCGGGCGAACGGCTTGGGCACGAACCCCTCGTTCGTGATACCGTACACGCCGCCGCCGGTGGTGCGGGCCAGCTCGGCGTCCACGGCCAGCACATCCGCCGTGTCAATGCTGGTGTCGAGTTGGTCTGCCATTTACGCCCCTCCCTGGGACAGGCCGACGGTCTGCCGGTCGCCGCTGATCGTCTCGAAGGCCACCCGCACCTGCAGGGTTCGGCCGGCCGCGACGCGGGTGAGCCGGTCGTCGAGCACCTGCACGTCCACGATGCGCCGTACGCGCGGCTCGCGGGCCAGGACGTTCACCACCGCCACCCGTACGCGCTCGCGCACCATCAGCTGCGTGGACTCCTCGGTCAGCGCGCTCAGCCCGTCGAAGCCGAATTCCACGTCGAAGACGCTGGAGCCGCGCAGCGTGGTGAAGGCCAGCTCCAGCACCTGGGCGAGGTTGGCCATGCCCGCCACGGTGACCAGGTCACCGTCCCGCAGCCGCAGGTCGCGGCCCAGGTCCAGGCCGGGCGCGATCGGCTCGGCGGCCACGCCCCAGCCGAGTAGCGCGCGCCGCAGCCCGTCGCCTTCCGGTTCGCCGCTCATGCCGCCGCCCGTCTCCGGCCCGCTCATGTCACCGCCACCTTCAGCCTGATCATGTCGCCGCCACCTTCTCCGGCCCGCCGGTGGCCGACATCACGCCGGGCGGGGTACCGTTCGTGGACCCGCTGAGGGTGGACAACACCACGGGCGCACCGCCCGTCGTCAACTTGGTCGCCAAGCTCGGCGGCAGGGGAGCGTCCGCCTTCAGGCAGGGGGTGATGTTGTTGCCCGTCTGCTTGCAGCCGGTGATGTCCTGGCCCTTGATCGAGTCGGCGACCAGGACCGGGGAGCCGCCAACCGTCAGCTTGGCCGCGCTGTCGGTCACGACCGTCCCGGTGTGCGGGGCCTGCGGCCCGCAGCGCACCGTGCTCGCCTTCGTGAGGATGTAGGCCATCAGCCGCTCACGTCCATCGTCCCGCTCACCTTGACCTTGACGTTCTGGGCGGTGATCTCCAGATCCTTGCCCGCGACGATCTGGATCGTGCCGTCCGCCTTCATGACGATCTTCGATCTGCCGTCGGCATGCTCGATGGTCACCGACTGGCCGTCCGCGGCGCGTTCCGGGCGGGTGCCCGCCTCCTGCAGCGCCGCCTTGCCCACGCGTACGGTCAGCTCGCCCACCTCGATCACCCGGTTGCCGTCGGCGTCGATCAGGTCGTCGCTGGCGGCGGCGCGGTAGCCCGAGGGGACTGCGGAGTCAGCGATCGAGTCCCGTTCGGCGGTCGGCACGGCCGACGGCAGGATCAGCCACCAATCCCCTGGGGCGCTGTCGGGCGCCTCACCGGCGGTCCAGAGCGCGCCGGCGACCATGGGGTCGGCGCCGTCGCCGAGCCGATGCACCACAGCCACCCGCGTGCCGGGATAGGCCGGCAACACCAGCCCGGCCCTGCCGAACGCGAACGGCGTCAGGTACGGCACGTCGGAGGCGGGCGCCGGGCTGGGCCTCGCGACCGGCAGCCGGCCTCCCTGGTTGGCGTCGCCCTGCCCGCCGGTCAGCCCGCGCCACACCGTCACCGACTGCGCGGGCCGTGACTGGTCGCCCGCCGAGGTCGTGGCCCGCAACTCGCCGACCTCGGCCTGCGCGAGTCCGGCCGCCGCGGCGCGGGCGAGCGCGCGGATCTGCCGGGCCGAATCGGTGCCGGCGTCCGCGGACGTCTCCTCGTCGTCCTTGCGCGGGGGCGCGGTGCGGGCGTCCCACTGCGACCGTCCCTGAGGCAGTTCGACGCCGGTGAGCGTGGTGACGAAGCCGCTGCGGCGGCCCAGCTTGTGCTCGACCGCGTTGACGTACAGGCGTATCGGGGACCCGCTGGCGCCGTGTGGTGACGATGCGCTCGCCAGCACGCCGATGGAGCCGAACAGGCTCGCGGCGCCGAACCCGGCGGACGGCGTCTCCCCCGGCGGCGGCGTGAACCTGACCACGTCGCCGGGCCGCAGGTCGGGCCGGCCCTTGCAGATCAGACGGTACTGGCGGCGGCTCGGCGGCTCTTCCCCTGGATGCGCGCACCGGTCGAAGGCGGGGTCGGTGACGATCGGCTCCAGCGGCTGCACGTCGGCGAGCCCGCCAGCCTCGGTCACGTCCGCGCCGTCACCGGAGAGCGGGATCTCTCGCGGGCCGACGTGCAGGGTTCCCCTCCTGATCAGGAGCATGCCCCTGCCGTACAGGCCGGTCTGCTGCTCGATGCGTCCGGCCAGGTCCCGCAGCGCCTCCACGCCGCCGGTGCCGTTCTTGATCTGCTGCTTGCCCTTGCCGGGGACCGCTGGCGCGGGCGTCGCCAGGGGTCCCGAGTAGGTGCGGGAGTTCGCTTTCAGATCCAGCCGGTCAAGGACGGTGGAGATCGCGGAGGGCAGCGACGTGGCGTCGATCCCACCCTTGTCCGAGCAGATCGCGCGCTCGCTGAGGTGCTGGAACACCCGCTCGCGGCAGGTGATCTCGGTTTCCACGCCGCGGTCGCCGTTCGCGCGCGCGACGCCGACCACGGAGAGCACCGCGATCTCCGCGCCTGCCCGGTCCGGGGTCAGCCCGTTGCCGATCCTGTCGAGCCCGGCCAGCCCCTTCAGGTAATCGGCGGCTCCGGCGAGCGCCTCCCGCCAGAACAGGTACAACTTGACCACCGTGTAGACGCGGCGGTCAAGCTTGTCTCGTTTGCTGAGCTTGGCGAACAACGCGTCGGGCAGGCGTTCGATGGTGAACCTGTAAGTGCCGCCCTCCAGCCCCTGCGGCAGCGCGGCGTGGATCTCGGCGTGCGCATCGTCGCTGCTGACGAACCACGGCTCGGCCAGGCCGTCGGCGGAGCCGAAGGCCAGCAGCCAGCCGGGGTGGTTCCCGATGCTCACCTCGCGCGGGCTCATCGGCGCACCGCCGTACCGAGCCTGGTCCTGGTCCAGGTGTCCATGATGGTCCTGTTCCGCAGGCCGACCTCGGACTCCATCCGGAACGTGATCGGCAACCGCGACATGACCCGGCGCGGCGCGGGCGGCGCCGGGTACCGGTCGGGCGCCTGGTCCGCCCGGCGCCACGCGATTACCAGCCGGGACGCCGTGTCCCCCGGGCCGCGGACGGCCGCGGCACGCAGGTCCCAGTCGACGACCTCGATTTCGGCGCGTACCCGCCCCGCACTGCCGGACACGAGCCGTCGCGCGCCCGCAACCAGCGGGAGCACGCCGAGCGTGACGCCGCCCAAACGTACGATCAGCCGCGCGGGAGGCGTGGCAGGGCCGGGCGCGCCGTACGGCGCCCGCTGCCTGGAGGAGGTGCTGACCACCTCCTCCGGCGGCGGGTCGAGCCATTCAGCGGCGAGCCCGGTCGGCAACATGAGAATCACCTCCAGCTCGCCGTCCAGCGCGAAGCGGTGCGGCAGACCTTGCGCGATAGTCTGCTCGACCCGGTCGAGCTCGCCGCCGGGCGCGCGACCGGGCACGAGCCGGGCCTGTACAGCCGCCGCGTACGCCGCCGCATGGGACAGAGAAGCCATCCGCCTACCCTCCGAACACGTCGCCCAGCGCGCCCACCCCGACCGAAGCCACGTCGAGCAGCTTGGTCAGAGTGGAGGGGCGGGGCAGGTGGACCATCGAGATCGAGACGTCGAGCACCTGCCGCCGGGCCGCCGTCGCGGTGAACGACAGGCTTTCGATCTGCATGTCGGTACGGATCGTCATCGCCGTGACGAGCACCAGGCCGGACATCATGCCCCTGCTGTAGGCACCGATCGCGCTGCCGGTGCGCCCGGTCTCGGCCAGGCTCTCCAGGGCCAGCTTCCAGGCGTGCCGTTCCGGCCCGGCCAGCACCCCGGACAGCGTGATCTTGTCGTCGTGCGTGCCGAGCACCGCCCGCGCCCCGCTGGAGCCGATGGCCGGCAGATGGTACGACTCGCTGAGGGAGATCGTGGTGACCGCCCAGATGGGCACGGTCAGCAGCGCGCCGTCGGAGATGATCGCGGACGGCAGGTGGTCGTAGGTCAGGTAGGAGGAAGGCATCGCGTCGTCACCGGCCCGTGCCCGCGAACAGCAGATCCGCGCCCGGTACCCCGTCGTCGATCATGCGCTGGATGGTGCTCTGGAGGAACCCGTCGAGGCCGGGGTGCCCGGTCTCGTAGTGGAATCCGGCGCAGCCGTAAGCCCGCAGCTTCGTCGCGATGCGGGCGTCCCGCTCCAGCATGGTGGCGAGCGACGCCTGTCCTGTCTCCGAAGCGTAGAACGACTCGCCCTGCACCCACGTGTACGGCTCCTTGCTCTCCAGGAACTGGTACACCCGGCCCTCGGCGTCGGCGAACCGGATCCCATCGGCCCGGAACTGCTGGCCGTCCGCCAGCGTGATCTGCAGCTCGTAGCCCCGGCCGGAGAAGTTGGGATCCAGCTCCTTGAAACGGGCGAGCGCGGCCAGGTCTCCCTCTGAGTATCCGGCCACTCGTACCGTCGTCACCTTGCTGCCCTCCGGCAACGCCCCGGGCGCCCACAGGTCGACGCGCTGCTGGACGAGGGCCCGCTCCGGTTCGCTCGTGTGCAGGTCCCGCACTTTCAGCTGGCGGTAGCGGGCGAGCGCGGCACGGTCGTGCTCGCCCCTCGCCCGTCCCCCGACCACGTCAAAGACCTGGACACGATCGAGAAGGCCTTCGAGAAGGAGAACCCGAAGGTGGACGTGGT
>NZ_JBSFTC010000442.1:0-7118 GCF_053590415.1 Nonomuraea sp. NPDC003201 | reverse complement strand
AAAAAAAAAAACAACACGAAAACGTAATTTCGGTCGTAGTTGATTGGTTTGAAGACGGGTCCACTCCCCTGCCCCCCGCCGCCCGGCACATCGCCGGGCGGCCGTTCCCTTTCCCCAGGGTCCGGACATGTTCCCCAAGGCCCGGACATGCGTATGGCCCTGGCCACGTCATCGGGGCCAGGGCCATGCGCAAGGAGCAGGGGTCAGGCGGCGATCGGGGAGTAGGCGGCCGCGTCGCCCTTCAGCACGACACTGGGCCGGCCGTCCACGCCCACCGGCACGTCACCGGCGATCGTGACCCGGTGCAGCCGCCTCGGACGGTCGCCGAAGTCGTGCACCACCCGGTGCTGCGTCGCCCGGTTGTCCCAGATGGCGACGTCGCCGGGTGCCCAGCGCCAGCGCACGGTGTTCTCGACCTCGGTGACGTGCTCCTGGATCAGCCGGATGAGCGAGGCGGACGTGTGCGCCGACAGCCCCACCAGCCGCTTGGCGAAGTCGCCGAGCAGGATCGATCGCTCGCCGGTCTCCGGGTGCACCCGCACCACCGGGTGCTCGGTCTCGAACACCGTGGAGGCGAACACCTCGGCGCGTTCCCGCGCCCGCTCGGGATCGTCGGAGGTGGCGATGCGGACGTAGTCGTGCTGGTTGGTGTGTACGGCTCGCAGCCGGTCGAGCAGGTCCCGCAGCTCGGCGGGCAGGTGGTCGTACGCGGCCACGGTGTTGGTCCACAGCGTGTCGCCGCCGGCCGCCGGAACGGCGACGGCCCGCAGCACCGAGGCCAGCGGCGGCCGGTCCACGAACGTCACGTCCGTGTGCCAGCGATCCACCTTCTGGCCGTCGCGGTAGTCGAGGTCGAGGACGTGGTCGTTCCCGTCGAGCGAGGGGACGGTCGGGTGCGCGGCGGTCGGTTCGCCGAGCAGCCGGGCGAAGGCCACCTGGCTCTGCTCGTCGAGATGGTCTTGTCCGCGGAAGAAGACCACCTTGTGGCCGAGCAGCGCCAGGCGGATCTCCGCGACGACGTCGGCAGGCAGATCGCCGCCGAGCCGTACGCCGGAGATCTCCGCGCCTATCCGGCCGGCGACGGGGATGATGGACAGGGATGACATGGGATTTTTCCTTCCGGTAGAGGGATTGCCTGCGTTCGGAAGGAAGGACAGAGCGCGCTGGCCACGCGGCAGAAGTCCACGTGACCCCGGATGGTCAGAGCCGTCGTCGTCACACCATCAAACGTAGATCGCCCCACCTCTAAAGTCAATTGAACCGGTAGGGAATTAGGGTTTTCTCTATGTGCAGGTGACCGAGTACGTCATCGGGCCTGAGGCGACGACGTTGGGCAGCCTGGTCTCCATGTATCCGGTGACGGTCCTGCCCGTGGACTCGTCCACCGTGAACTCGCGCTCGATGACCTTGGTCAGCGGATCGCCCGGCGGGAAGGCCGCGCCGTCGAGCCAGGCGGCCAAGGTCTCGTCGAAGTACCACTGCGCGTACACCATCTGCTCCATCGGCGCCGACACCGTCACCTTGGCCCGGGCCTTCAGCGTGACCGGGCACTCGCCCCGGTAGGTCGCCGGGGTGACGGAGGCTTCGGTGACCGAGACCACGTGCGGGTATGAGCCCGCGGGCGGCTTGCCACCGCAGTCGACCTCGTAACCGACCGCCTCACCGCGCGTGACCCTGTCGTTCGCGGTCACCTCCAGCCAGATCTTGCCGGACTTGCTGATCCACTCGTCCCAGACCCGTTGTGGACGCAGTGCGGCGGCCTGGGTGAAGGTGTGGGTGAACGGCGCGGTGTGGCTGCCGTCGGCCCAGCGCCACCGATAGCTGATCGTGAGCGGCAGCGTCGCGGAGGGCGTCGGGGTGACCTGCGAGAGGATCGTGAACTGCTTGGACGTTCCCGGACAGGGCTGCGGGTTCCGGCTTTCGATGACCTGGGTTCCGGTGATCGTGACCGCGTCGCCGTCCCGGCAGGTGATCGTGAAGGCGGCAGGCTGGGTGGCGGTCGCGTTCGGGGTGAGGACGCGCAGGTACGCCGAGCCGCCGCCCACCTTCGACGGGTCCGTCACCTTCCAGATGGTCTCCAGCACCGTGGTCAGGTCCCCTCCGAGCATGACCTCGCCGGGGATCGTGGTGCCGTCGCCGCGTACCCACTGGTAGGTGACCTTGGCCGGCTTGGTGACCGCGAGGTCGACGCGGAACACGAACTCCACCGGCCGTCCGCACGGCCCTTCGTACCGCGCGGGCGTCACCCGCGGGTTGGCGGCGGCGGCGACCGGGCCGGGCTCGGGCGGGTCGGTGCAGGTCACGCGGTAGGGGACCTGGGCGGAGTCCGTCACGTGGCCCTTGGCGTCCAGGATCTCCAGCCGGCGGTGGCCGGAATGACCGGTCAGGAACGTCCGGCGGGAGCTGACCGCCGTGCTCCGCGCGGTGAGCCACAGCCGCTCGACCGGCTCGGCGCCGCCGTCGCCGTCCACCCACCGGTACGCCACCGCCGCCGGCGTCCTCGACACCGTGATCCGCCCGTCGAACGTCACCGTGCGGCCGGGCGCCCGGCACACTCCCCGGTACGGCGCGGGCGTGGCCAGCGTGACCCCGATGCGCGTTCTGTCTTCGGAAACATCCTCCAGCTGCAGGGGGTCACACGACACCGTGAAGCGGGCCTTGGCCGAGGTCGCCTTCCGGGGGCTGAGCACCTGCAGCGCCTGCCACCCCGACGTGCTCGCCGCGAACATCTGCCGATCCCGTGCGACCACCGCCCCGCCCTTGACCTGGACCGTGCGGATCGGCCCCTTGGTGCCGTCACCGCGCAGCCAGCGGTAGGTGACCCTGTTCGCGCCGCGCACCGCGACCTTGGCCGCGAACGCCGTGGTGGCCGGACACGGGCCCGCATATCGGGCAGGTGCGGCCGTCACCCTGCCCACTTTCACCGACGCGGCCGCAGCCTGCGCCGGTGCGGCGGCCAGGCCGCCTGCCAGTGCCAGGGCGGCGGCCAGCGCCGTCCATGCTCTACGCACCTCGATCTCCTCAATCTCCTCAAGATCGGACTGATCCCGGGAGCCTGGCGGGAGAGGGTTGTGCGGGACTTGGGCGAAACTTGAGGCCCGAGTCAGGCGTGCTTATTCGCGCAGCCGATCCAGCATCGACTCTGCGGGCCTGCCCAGCACGTGAGCCAGATCCGGGCTCTGGAACTCCAGCGCGCCTGCCCGTACCTGCGCATTGAGCCAGCTCATCGGCCCCGGCCCGGCATCGGGCACCTCCCGGTAGGGCACCCCCAGCACCTCGGCCGCCTCCGGGTAGGTCCACAACGGCCCGGTGAAGTCGTACGCCCGCCCGAGATGCCCGTCCCCGGTCAGCACCTGAACGGCGGCCTCGGCCAGATCGGACCTGAAAGCGGTGTTCAGCCCGCGCCCGCCGGTGCTGCCGGCGAGCTCGCCGCCGGAGACCTGCGGCACGAAGGCGTCGCCGTAGTAGGGATGGCGCAGCAGCGTGTACGGCAGGCCGCTGTCGAGGATGGCCCGTTCGGTGGCGTGGTGGGCCTCGGTGGCGCCGGTGGCGACGGTGCCCGCTCCCAGCAGGCTCGTGTAGGCGATGGCGCCGACCCCGGCGTCGGCCGCCGCCTCGACCGCGTCCAGGTGCTGCTTGATCCTGCGCGCCGGGTCGAGTTCCGGCGACGAGATGAGCAGGAGCCGCGTGGCCCCCTCGAACGCCTCACGCAGGCTGTCCGGCTCGTCGTAATCGCCCCGCCGTACCCGGACGCCCTGCGGGGCCCGTACGGGATCGCGCACGACGGCCACCACATCGGGCCGAGCGGACAACCGGTCGATGACCAGACGACCGAGCGCCCCGGACGCCCCGGTGACCACGATCATGGAACTCCCTCCGACGAAGATCGGCCAAGTCAACCGCCCCCGACCCGCCACCTGCCACCCATTTCTCCCCCACCCCGGCCACCAGCCTGCGCCCCACCCCCGTTCACCGGCCTGCGAGGCCACCCACCGTCGGTCGCCCGGCCTGCGCGCCCGCCCGGCCACCCCCGGTCGCCGGCCTGCGGACGGCCCTCTGGGATACTCCCGCGCATGACAACAGACGGGGGGCGGCCGGGGTTCGCGACGCACGGGATCGGGTCGGACCACCCGATGACGTGGACGCTGCGCCGCGCGGAGCCGGGAGACGTCGAGGCGATCGCGGACCTGCGCGCGTCGGTCATGCGCCCGGACCTGCAGCGGCTGGGCCGCTTCGACGAGCACCGGGTCCGGCAGCGGTTCCGGGACGCCTTCTCCCCGGACCACACGTCGGTCATCGAGACGGACGGCGACTTCGCGGGCTGCGTGACATTCCGCCCGGACGAGGACACGTGGTGGTTCGAGCACTTCTACCTCGCCCAGGAACTCCAGGGCCGCGGCCTCGGCTCGGCCGTGCTGCGCGAACTGCTGGAGCGATCCGACGCCGAAGGCCTGACCGTCCGGCTGAACGTCCTGCAGGGGAGCGCCGCACAACGGCTGTACGAACGCCACGGGTTCACGGTGGAGACCGAGGACCCGGTCGACGTCTTCATGGTGCGGGAACCGGCGGCGAGCACGTCAGGAAGCTGAAGGCCATCCGAGGCTGACGTCTGTCACTACTGGCCCGGAAAGCAGGTCTCGCCCGTCAGGACAAACGCCTACAGGTGCTCAGTCACTCGCCGCCCACGTCCGACGCGTCAGGGTGATCCACCTCGGCGGCTCACGACCGGGATCCCACACCAATTTTCCGAACGTGTGACGCCTCGGCGGAGAGCGGTGCGCCGTCTTGGCTGAGCGGGTGGAGTTCGGGAAGCTCCCGCCCCTGGTCGTCGACGAGGATGGAGTGCGACTCGTCCGGGGCGAAGGCATGGCGCTCGCCCCATTGGCGGAGGGCGACGACGGCCGTGAAGAGGTCCAGCCCGGCTTCGGTGAGCCGGTACGTGTGCCGCCTGCCGTCAGCGGCGGCGCTCTTGTCGAGGATGCCGTGCTCGACGAGTTTGCGGAGCCGGTCGGTGAGGATGTTGCGGGCGATCCCCAGCCGCTCAAGGAACTCGGTGAAGCTAGTCGCCCCGTCCATCGCGTCGCGGATGATCAGCAGGCTCCACCGGTCGCCTATCAGGTCGACCGTCCGTGCGACCGGGCAGGCCGGGTCGGTCCAAGCGCTTCCTGTGGCGAGTGCGACGTCCACCGTCCCCCTCCAAGATGAGTTGCAATATGAAACCAGTATGCCTTAGCTTCAGATAGGTTGCATTTTGCAACTTACTGGAGGGTGATATGTCGTCAGGATTGACCGGGAGGCAGCGGGCCGTGCTCGCGCTGGTGTGCGCGGTGGCGGTGTCGACCATCTACGGCATCCAGCCGGTCATCGAGGCCGCGGGCCAGGACCTCGGGCTGGGGGAAGGAGCGCTGGGGTGGTTGGTCGCCGCCGGCCAGATCGGCTATCTCGCGGGGCTGGTGCTGCTGGTACCGCTCGGTGACCTGTTCGACCGCCGCAGACTCATCACGGTGCACCTGCTGCTCACAGCGGTAGGGGCGGGGGTGGCCGCCGCCGCACCCAGCGGTGGCGTCGCGATCGCGGGCCTGGCCCTGGCCGGGCTGTTCGCCGTGGTCGTCCAGATCACGGTGGCCTACGTCGCCGCCGTCTCACCGGCCGGCGAGCGCGGCCGCAACATCGGAGCGGTCACCTCGGGCGTGGTCATCGGGATCCTCGGAGTACGGGTGGTCGCGGGCACGCTGGGCGAGCTGGCCGACTGGCGCATGGTCTACCTCGTGATCGCCGGACTTTGCGGGATGCTCGCGCTCGCCGCCCGATTCACCCTCGATGCCGACATCCGCCGCTCCCGAGCCCGGTACGGGCAGCTGCTGGCATCGCTGGGTCGTCTGGTCGCCGGCGACCGGCTCTTCCTCAGCCGGGGACTGGTCGCGTTCTTCCTGTTCGCCTCCTTCGGCACGCTGTGGAGCGGGCTGGCACTCCCGCTCGGCGCCGCGCCGTGGCACTTGGGCACCACCGAGATCGGACTGTTCGGACTCGCCGGTCTCACCGGGGCGCTGGGTGCGGCCCGGGCCGGCCGATGGGCCGACCGGGGGCTGGCGCCCTCGGTCACCGGCTGGTCGCTGGCCCTGCTCACGGCCTCGTGGCTGCTGATCGCCCAAGCGGGGTCGTCGCTGTGGCCGTTGATCGCCGGCGTCATCGTCCTGGACTTCGCCGTGCAGGCCGTCCACGTCAGCAGCCAGCACCTGCTCACCAACGCCCGCCCCGACCAGAGCAGCAGCGTCATCGGCGCCTACATGGCCTTCTACTCCCTCGGCTCCGCGCTCGGTGCGATCACCACCACCTGGGCCTACAGCGCCGCCGGATGGCCGGCCGCCAGCCTGCTCGGCGCGGCCTACGCCGCACTCGGACTCCTCGTGGCCACCTCGACCCGACGCTTCACCGCTCTACCGCGGGCGCAGCAACCACGTGCGTCCGTATCGGATGCGTGCCGCTGACACTCGATGGCGCGTTCGCGTCTCGGGTCCTCCCGCGCCCGCCGGCGTCACCTGAGGGAAGTGTCACATGACAGTTGTCACAGGGGTTCGTGTTAGTTGTTTCTACCGGCGAAGGGGCCCGGCGGGCGAGGCTTGACCTGCAACAAGGGGCAGCGAGCAGTCCAGATGCCCGCTGCCACTCCCATCGGATCTCGGCTGCGAGCCGAGGCGGAAGGAGAGTGGGCCCGATGGCCGAAAGCCTCTACATTCTCGGTGACGAGGACCGCAAGAAGTTCGCCAGGCTGATCGCCGCCGCGTGGTCGGAGGACGACGTGAAGACCCGTTACGGCCGCGAGCCTCGCCTGCTGCTGGCCGAGTACGGCATCGCGTACCCGGAGGGTGTGGCCACGCCGCCGCTCCCCCCGAAGCCCGCCGGTCAGTTCAGCATCGAGGAGCTCGAGGTCGCGGCCGGCACCGAGGCCCCGGCCGACGGCTGCTTCGGCTCCGCCAGCTCGGTCAGCTGCTTCACCGGCTGCGTCGCCACCGCCTCCACCTTCGGCTGCGCGGGCGTGGCGGAGACCTGACAGTGCCGCGGGGGGCGCGGTCCGGCCCGCGGCGCGCTCCCACGCCCTTGCCGTGGCACCCGGCGGC